>JALUSH010000243.1 GCA_027016675.1 Thermodesulfovibrio sp. | reverse complement strand
AAGAGATAAATTTAAAAGACAGGGGGGAAATTGCAAAGGAAAAGAAGATATTAAAATCCATCTATCAGTACTCTATATTCACAGAGGGGCTTTTTCTTCTTGATACCTATGGCAATATACTTGTCTCATACCCACAGAGGCAGGACCTCAGATTTAATATCCTGAGCATCCCTTATATAAGCAGGGTTATAAATGAAAAGAGACCTGTTATATCAGATGTTTATACCATTCAGCCTCTGAATAAAAAGGTTATCTTTGTTCTTGTTCCTATCAAGGATCTCAGAGGGAATATTAAAGCTGTAGCGGGCGGTATGCTGGACCCCACAAGTTATATCATTACAAGAATTCTGAAATCCATTCCCCTTGGTAGGAACACATGTGTCGAGGTGGTGGACAGCAATGGTATAATCATATCCTCCAATAATCCCTCAAGAATACTGACAAGTAGTGATCATGACAGATTTCTCAGTTCCCTTGCAATAAACAAGAAGACCTCCATAGGCTTCTGTCACAGATGTCATCTTGAGGAGGGGCATGACAGAGATAGAACAAACGATATTATGGCCTTTGCACCTCTCTCTTCAGCATCATGGGGGGTTCTGCTGAGAGAACCCCAGGAGATAGTCTTCGCTCCTGCTTCAACGTTGAAAAGGCGATTTTTGATCCTTGGGGTTATTTCAATACTTACTGCCCTCACTCTTGCTATTGGACTGAGTAGAAGCATAGTAAAACCCGTACAGACATTAATAAATGCAACACGGAGAATAGGTGAAGGTGATCTTTCCTTACCTGTTAAGATTAACAGTAAGGATGAAATAGGTATTCTTGCCAGAAGTTTTGAGAATATGAGATTGAGGCTCCATGATTCACTGAAAAAGATAAAGAGACAGAATATCGAGCTTGAACATATCGTAATGGAAAGGACGAGACAGTTAAGGGAAAGTCAGAAGAAGATATCAGCCCTGCTTAAGCAGGTAATATCATCCCAGGAAGAGGAAAGAAGAAGAATTGCCCGAGAATTACATGATGAAACACTCCAGGATATTTCTGCATTTCTGATGAAGATGGACATGTGCAGACTCTATCCAGAAAAGATTGATGTTGAAAAGATTGAAGAGATGAGAGAGATTCTTGTGAACATACATCAGGGGATACAGGGTATAATACAGAATCTCAGACCCTCAATACTGGATGACCTTGGTCTGGAGGCATCAATCAGATGGATTCTGGAAAAGAATTTGAAAGACAAAGGAATAAACTATTTCTTTGAGATAAGGGGACAGGGAAATATAAGACTGGACCATCAGATCGAAACCACACTTTTCAGGATCATACAGGAGGCTGTTTCGAATGTGGCAAAACATTCACATGCGGAAAATGTGTTTGTCCTGTTAAAGAGGAGTGAGGAGTTCATAAATGTGGAGATCGAGGATGATGGAGTGGGTTTTGATGTGGAGGCTACCCTTAGCAATGTATCACCTGATGGGAGAGGACTTGGTATTATAGGTATGAAGGAAAGGGCATCGTTATTTGATGGATTGTTGAGTATATGTTCTGCACCAGGTGTGGGTACAAGAATAACCTTGAAGTTTCCTTTGAAGGAGAGTAAAAGGGAAAATGGGTAAGATAAGGGTTCTCATAGCAGATGATCATTCCCTTGTCAGGGAGGGAATTTCTGCCTTTTTAAGAATGTGTGATGACATTGAAGTGGTAGGTGAGGCAGCTGACGGTAAGGAGGCTATTGAGAAGACAAAAAAACTACATCCCGACGTGATTCTGCTGGACATCTCCATGCCTGTGTTAGGAGGAATAGAGGCCACTTACGAGATAAAAAAGCTCGATCCGGAAGCTAAGGTCCTGATCCTTACACAGTATGATGATTCTGAGTATGTAAGCAGGCTCTTGAAGGCAGGCGTTTCAGGATATATTCTTAAACATGCAGTAGGTACGGACCTCATATCTGCCATTAGGGCTGTTGCCAAAGGAGAGGCATATCTCTATTCATCTATTGCAACAAAGGTAGTAGGAGGCTATCTTGGTAAAGAGGAGGCCAGGTTTGAAGACCCCTACGAACTATTAACAGACAGGGAAAAGCAGGTTCTGAAGCTCATCGCTGAAGGCTATACTCATAAAGAAATAGCCTCACTTCTAAACATAAGTGTAAAGACAGTGATAGCACATCAGACTAATATATCTGAGAAACTTGATATCCACACAAAGGCTGGTCTGATAAAGTTTGCAATACGAAAGGGTATCATAAGATTGGATTAAATCAGAAATCCTCTCAATATTCAAATAAATAGAGAGATTTTGTTAATATATCTTTAAACTCTCAAAGGAGGGTCTTTGTGGATTGTTAAAGACAGGTTCTGTGTGGATAGGATGTTTTATACTTTTGCTTTTGGTATTCAATTCTTATGCAATAGATGAATACTATACCCTGCAATTAGGGAGCTTCAAACAGGAAGGGCCTGCATTAAAACTATATAATCATTTATTGAAAGAAATGGACAAAGCCTATCTGAGATTCCTCAGGCTCGAGAGGGTCAAGGGCTATTATGTGGTAAGAATGGGAAGATTTAGAAGCTATACAAAAGCAAAAGAATTCGGTAGTGTAATAAAAGATAGGTTTCCTGATTCAATCCTGATGAAGGCCTTCTATATCAAGGACCGAATTATCAAGGAATACAATCACTCTGAAAACACAGAAAATGAACAGGCTACAGAAGACAAAAGAAACAGAGATGATCTGGTTTCTGCAGAAAAGACTTCCCTGAAGGAACTGGACAGTATAATCAAAAAAATCTCTTACAAAAGCGAACAGGGTAAATATGATGAAGCCATTACATTACTGGACAGTGCCTTGAAAAGATGGCCAGAATCAGGTCGTCTCTATGGATGGAAAGGAACGGTTTTGCTAAAACAGCAAAGAGTGGATAAAGCCATCAGGGCTTTTAATAAGGCTATAGAACTCTCTCCCAACGAGGCAGAGTATCATAATGGACTTGGATACAGTTTTTTATATAAGAAAGAATATATAAATGCCCTCAAGGAATTTGACAAGGCCCTTATTATCAATCCTGAATATGTGGATGCCCTTGCAGGGCTTGGCCTAACCTATGTGGAGCTTGGGTATAAGGAGCATGCAATGGAGACATACAGAAAACTGAAAGGGATAGATGAGGAAGCTGCCAGGAAACTCTTCCAGATTATTATAATGAGGTTCTGATTATGTGGAAAAAACTCTTATCATCACTACTGATAACAGGGTTACTTGTGTTATTGATGCCTCATGTCTTCTCAGCACAGGAGGAGTACTATACCATCCAGGCTGCTACATACCTTTCTATTATAGAGGCAGAGGAAAATTATGAGATGCTTTATAATAGATTATCTGAGGAGCAGAGAGACTATCTCAGAATTGAATTGATCAAAGGGAAGTATTATACCCTTCGAATTGGTAAATATAGCAGTTATTCAGAAGCCCAGCCATTACTGAAAAAGGTTAGAGAAAGCTTTCCCACAGCCTATATTATGAAGGCATACATAAAGGATGAAAGGATTAAAAGGATGTATGTAAAGGAATATTCAGCCGTAAAAAAGCCTGCTACTGTTACAGAAAGACCTGTAGAAGAGGAAAAAACCAGGGAGACAGTCAGGGTTCCCCAGGCACCACCTGAAAAGAAGACAGCAGAAATAACGAGAAAGGAACCATCTAAAAAAAAGGCACCTGTAAAAGAAGAAAAATCAGAGATGAAAAAGACAGGGGTACTATTATATGTAGCTGCAGGGGTTATCCTTGTATTAGCTGCTTTCTTAACCTTCAGAATGTTACATGGCAGTGTAGGATTCAAGATTCCGGGTTTGCTGTCAAACAACCAAAGTGGACTAATAAAGGATCTGAATCTTAAGAACCTTACTGAGGATTCTATTAAAGGCTATGTGGATGAGTTAAAAAACAGGGTGGAATTTATAATCAATGATGTAGGTCTTCAGAACCTGCCCGATAATGTTGAGTATATTGAATCAGATGAGGATTCTGTTGTGGTATACAGGGAGTTAAAAGATGTCCTGCATATCAAGAAGAATATTATTGTACTAACCTCAACTGCTATTTCTGCAGGCTCAGTAATAAAAGGAGGGGTGTTTGTTAAGGGTAATACCAGCGTGGAAGACAATGTCATTGTAGACAATCTTTTTTCCGAAGGGGAGGTCAGCACAGGGAAGTCGGTAAGGTTTAACAGGATTCTCTATGCTGACGGTACAGTAAACATTGGTGATGAAAATTATATAGGTGAACTGGCCTTTACTGATGGAGAGATTATTCTAAACAGAGGGGTTTTTTTTAGAAACATCTACGGAAGGCCAATAAAAACATATAACTACAAAGAGGAGCCTCTTTTATATGATTACACTGATCTGCATACTCCACATCTGGATGAGCTCCCCTTTCCCATCAAATCGCTCAAGAATACAATATGGTTTTCAAAGGAAGACTTTATTGTGCCTGAGAGGGTCAGAATACACAAGAACCTTGTTACCCGTTCGGGTCTTACTATCAGCAAGGGAAGTATAATCCATGGATATATTAAGGCCCATAAGGATATCTACCTTGGTAGCCATGTTTCTATTAATGGTGATGTAATATCCTATAATGATCTTTATATTGGTGATAATGTAAGGATCTATGGAGACATCTACGTCAAGGGAAGAATTCATATTGACCCGGGAGCAAGGCTTGGTAGAAGGGCAAAGGTTATAAATATAACATCAAACAATGAGATAAGAATATCAGAGGATGTGGAAATATTTGGGATGATAAAATCGAAAAGGGGTACTATTATCTAATAAGATATGGTTAATCTTCTATCTTGAGCCAGAATCTTGCCCTCTCACCTGAGGAAATTTCTGCTGTTACAGGATAAATCCTGCCTTTGCCATATTTAGAGAATTTTTTTATCAGCCTCCTGCGTGCTATTTTTATCTTTATACCCCTGTCATCCCCGGTATTTTTATTGACTCCTGCAGGAATGAACCCTTTGAAGTTGATTATATAATCCATTGAATGGCCATTGTCTCCAAAGGCTTCAATGAGTTCTATAGTATCTCCTTCCTTGACCCTGAGCACTTCTCCCTCAAGGAGTGCTTTTTTCTTGTTGTTGTGAGTTATAATAAAGACAAAGTACTTTGTTCTTCCATTCTTTCTAACCTTTACATTGATACTTCCCATTTTTATATTATCCTTCCTGAAGATAATATCTGTATCATTCTTTAGCAGGATCTCCTTGCGCAGATCATTTAGACTGCCAGTGCCCAGAACATCGCATGAGAGCCCTCTTTCATAATTTGATTCTATATGGATGACCTTGATTATGTCATTCTCTTCAACAAATAAACTGCCACCGTTCTCCACTATCACAGGCTCATTGTTTACGGATATGACTGCATAATGCAGTTTTGGCTTTACAAGAAGAATTTTGGGTTGTTCTGGAATTATGCCAAATTCTCGCATAAATTCATTTATTGCATAATTATGATGAAGTATCTTCATCTCAAGGGAGGGGAGGTTTTTAGAGGTCTCGATGCCAAAGGAGGGAATGCAGTACTCCTTCAGGGCAAAATAGGTTGCAGTCTTTCTCATCTCAGGATAGGGTGTATTATTTGCATTTGTGCGTGTATTGAAGAGATGCATAAAATACTTTTCTTCTTTTATCTTCCTGTTTACACCTTTCAAAACCCTGTTGGCAATCTCGGAAAGCCGTATCTCTTTACCATTAGTGCATTTATAAGTATCTGTATCAATGATTATGGATTGCCCGAATCTATTGGGATTTCTTAACTCGTCAATGTATTTGTCGCGATGAAATCCCCAGCCATCATGGAGATTCAGGAAGACATCCGCCTCTTTCATCAGTTTTTTGATAATTTCCACAACCCGTTCCATCTCTGTTTCAGGCTTGTCTTTAGTGAAAACCCTGTTCATATCACCATCCACACCCCTGTTGAAGAGTATTATTGATTTAAAATTTGCCCTTGGAATTATAATGAGATTGCCTTTTTCAAGTGCTATCTCTGTATAGAGGTCAGCAGAGAGAAAACCACCAGGTTCATCTCCCTGGATGCCTCCTATGATTAGCATTGTGGGTCCCTTTTCTCGCCCATATATCCTGAATATATGTAGTTCATAGGGGCTACCTTCAAATTGAACCTCATGGACATACCGTTTCTCTGTAGCAAGCTGTGAAGAAAAAGAAGATGGACAAAACAGGAGTATATAAAAGAGTAGACATAGTAGTGTTACGATGTTTTTTATCATAATGGCTTCCAGTACTCCTGAATTATCCTGTAATTCTCAGGACATCCCTCTATAATCAGAGTTTTGATTCCCCTGTCCTCAAGGATATCTGATTGATAATCCTGTATAAAACGTGCCTTGATCCTGCCACCTGAAAGAAGCTGTAAGGTAATATTTTCTATCCGTATATCCTTTATATCTGATTTTTCAAAGACACTCTCCTTGTACTGCCTCCATCTGTTCAAATCCATTGAGCCATGCGTGAAACCAGCACTGTAGAAGGATATATAGCTGTTAATATCCTCCCTTTTCCAGGAGGATAACCATTGATTCACAAAATCAATAACATACCCTTTTATTTCCGGTATTACCGGAAGTTGCTTGTATTCTTCTGCAATTATGCTGTATTGTCCATTGCTGTCACGTTCAAGGTACAGCCTTTTCAGTCCAAAATCAATATAATTACGGGAACAATAAAGTTGCTTATATTCATACATCAACTCTCGGGAGTTCTCCTTATACAGTATTATGTCTTTGAGGGTGATTTTCTTTTCAGGATACTGAAGCATGAGTCTTTTTTTTCTTTCCAGATATCCGTCATAGTCTTCATTCCAGGAGGATCTGAAGGATTTGGAAAAGAATTTTTTGAATGAAGAGAAATCATTGTTCTCCCATGCGCTAATAAAATCTCTAAGATATCGGAGATACCTCGCTTTCTCCTTTTTGTACTCTTCAGGAGTCAGAAAATCAAGCTCCTCCGTTATCACTACAGGAAAGTCACGCACCAGGTATTCTTTCAGTGTTGCAAGGTCTTTGTTGCTTAAAGAGATACATCCATTGGTACGTCTGCCATTTGTGAGTTTTCCTCTTCCATGGATCCATATACCATGTCCTGTCTTTCCATGTATCCTGTCAACCAGATTTGGATAATTAATGGGGAATGCACCGTCTCCGAAGAGCAAGGTATTTAGCTTTTCAGGAGGGATGTATTTTTGTATGAAATAAATACCTTCAGGTGTTCTTTGATCTCCCTCTCGCAGCTTGTCGCCGTTGTTCTGGCCTGTTACAACAGAAT
>JALUSH010000242.1 GCA_027016675.1 Thermodesulfovibrio sp. | reverse complement strand
GAAAAGAGTATCTGCCGCCATAAGGCAGATAGTTAGCAGGAGAAAAAATAGTATCAGTAAATATCTGTCAGGGCTTGTGGAAAGCCTGTACGATAAGGCAATCAAGACTGTGGAGCTGTCGGTTGACACCGCTTGCGAATCTATCAGATTTAGAATAATACACTCGCTTTCATCTCCAGCCACAGAGAATCCGTTTAAAGAAAACACTGTACCGTCTTATCCGATCTCTTGTATCAGCTCCACTACACCAGATGAATCCATTCACACTGAGATTAAAAGAAGAAAAGAGGGCAGGTATCTTGAAGTAAGGTTCAAATACCTGCCCTGTAAGGGTAAAGGGCCGTTGTTTGCCCTTCTTGTGCCTGCCTCGGACAGAGAAGAACCAGAGCTTATCCCTCTGAAAAGACACAGCAGATATGGCTTCAAAGCCGACTTCAGGATGACCAAGAGCGGAAAGTACATTATCTTTGTATTCGATCTTCCTGACCTACTCTGAAGCCGTAAAGATGAATTATCTTTTCATCTATTGCAAGAGCCATACCCTTAAGTTTTTTCCCCTCTATGGTGATATGCATACCCTTTCCAGGAGCATCATGCTGGCTCAGGTTAGAGTTCTCAATTTCTTTAAGAAAATCTTCTGGGCCTACTTCTTCCTCGATCTCGTCAGCCTTTTCAGGTATCAGTGCTTCCATGGCAAGAGAGCTGATAAGTTTTTTGTGTAGCCTCGCAAATATCTCTGGCTGGCAGAAAAATTCCACACAATATAGCCTGTGATTTACCTCACCAATTATACCACACTGCTCTGGCTCAATACCAAAGGCGTTTATGTATGTCTTTACCTCTTCTTTTTTGTTTTCGTACATATCTGCCTGAGCTTCGGTCTGGCTTGACACCTTGAAGAACCTCAAGTTTCTGGATATGCTTTCCCATACTTCTCTCTGATCAGAGCTATAATCGCCATACGATTTTAGAGAAGAGCTTACAGAATTGGCAATGCTACTTCGTACGCTGGGAATAGAACAGTATGGAGGACTTTCGTGCATATATGCACCTGATTTTCCCTCACGCCAGCGTCCGCTCTCGGTGCAGGATACAGGAATGCTTATTGTACATCCTGCAGGCACCACAACAGTTGCATTAACGGTGCGGTTCTGTTTGGCTCCTATAAGTTCTTCACCCTGTACGATAAGCAGGTCACAACCAGAACTGTTTGTCACCAGAAGTTCTGGAACACGGGCAACATCGTTCTCCTTTATCTTCACATAGCCTTCAGCCATCGCATCATCAAGGGTGATGAAGACAAACCCCTCTTCAGCCCTGCCATAGACCGGATAGATGGCGAGGTTTTTGTAAACAGTTCTTTTGCCTACCCTGAGGGTTTTGATGAATGAGCTCAGAATATTCATTTCCTTCACCTCCACGATTTTATAGATTTATACAACCATGGCCAGACTTTGCTGGCCTCTACTGTCTATATTTACCCGCTTACAGCACAATTATCGCAGCAGACCTTTTATTTTTCCAAATGGCAGAACAGGCTGACCTGAAAAGTTTTGGACATATAACCAGAACATGTCCGATGTTTTGCCTCTTGCAGGTCAGAAAATTGTAAGAATTGTTACTACCCTGGAGACATTCATGTGTAATAGAGAATCTTTAAACAGTAAAAAGTAAACCATCAGCATATTGAAAAGCCGTCTGCTTTTAGCCCGGGGTTATTCGATGTTTAAAATAATCAACAAAATGTTTGCTCTGGCTTGTGTTTAAAAACTTGTTGAAATTCCATGTTACTATGGCTATCATTTCAGTATGCGCCGTAAGGAATTCTTCTTGTTTGTTGTAGGCATCACCCCACAAATAGTTACAGAGACCATCTACGCCCTAATTCACAAAAATCCACCGATACAGCCGGATAGAATCCTCATAATCACCACATCCACGGGAAAGGACAGGCTCGAGAGAGAATTAATAAAAAGCGGGAGACTCGAAGCCTTATTTAAAGAATTTAAACTGAAAGCTGTTGAGCCTGAGATTATGGTTATAAAGAATAGCAAAGGAGAATCGCTTGATGACATAAAAACAGATGCCGATAACGAGGATACAGGCGACTTTATAACAAACATTATAGAGAGACTCACAAGGGACAAAGGGGTTAGACTACACTGCTCTCTTGCCGGTGGAAGAAAGACCATGGGGTTTTATCTCGGTTCGGCATTGTCATTTTTTGGCAGACCCTGGGATAAGCTGTATCATGTTCTTGTAAGTCCTGAGTTAGAATCACACCCTGAATTTTTCTGGAAG
>JALUSH010000241.1 GCA_027016675.1 Thermodesulfovibrio sp. | reverse complement strand
GTATAGACGGTGACTGGGTGGAGGCATTTGGCAAGGACCTTGACAGGAATATTCAACGGCTACAGAAACAAATCCGTAATCATACCTATGTGCCTCACCCTGTAAGATCAGTATATATTCCGAAATTTAATGAAGAAGGAGAATGGAGAGAACTGGGACTGCCTGCTGTTGCTGATAAGGTGGTTCAGGCAGCCATGCTCCAGGTAGTGGAGCCCCTTGCTGAAAGGCTATTTCTTGATACGAGTTATGGATACCGTCCAGGCAAGGGCCATTACAGGGCAATAAGAAGGGTGGAGCATAATCTGCTATATACCGGCAGGACCTGGGCTATACACAGGGATATAGATAACTTCTTTGATACCCTTAACCATGACAGGCTACTTATCCAGTTTTCTGAGCTTGTCAGGGGAGAAACACTCCTGATTGAACTGGTTGCCCTCTGGTGCAGGATGGGGATAGTGGATAAGAAGGGAAAATGGCGGAATGTTGAGGCTGGCATCAGACAGGGGCAGGTTATCTCCCCCCTGCTTGCCAATCTCTATCTACATCCCCTTGATGTATTTGTGCAAAGATTTAATGTGGGATGGGTGAGGTATGCAGATGACTTCCTGATTCAGTGCAGGAACAGGGAAGAGGCAGAATATGTTGATAGGGTTGTGAAAGATTTTCTGCAGAACTCACTCTCTTTGAGGCTCAACAAAGATCCCCATCCTATCAGCAATATAGAGGAAGGCTTTACATTCCTTGGTGTTCATTTCCATAATGACAGGAGATGCATAGCTGAAGACAAGATCAAAAAGATGCAAAAGAAGATCGCCTGGCTCTTTTCAGATAGAAATAGAGAAAGTCTTGAGAATGTCATGTCTTGTTTGACCCATATGGTGGAAGGGTGGAGGCGATATTATTCTTTTCTTAAGCCTGCAGAACAATTTGCTCAAATTGAGGGGATGATCGAAGAGTCTTTCGTGAGGTTTGCTGGTAAACGAATAAGAGAAGGCACGTGGAGGTCAGAGCTGAAGGAAGAGATAGGTTTTCCTGTCTTAAATATTCAGGACGGCAAAGAGTCATGTTTTAAGAAAATGAGATCCTTATGGAATCGGGCGATTCAATCAGGCAGAGGACCTGATTCTCTTGGGGACATAAAGAAAAAGGTTGATTTAAGGGTCTCAAGGAGACGACAGAAGCACCGCAGAGAGCAGGTGCAAAGGGGAGAGATAGTCATAACTACACCAGGACACTTTATAGGGAAAAGGGGCGAGAGGATCGTTGTCAGGCAGAAGCAGAGGATTGTTGCAGAACTGCCCCTGATCCAGCTTTCAGGACTGACCATAAGCTCAAGAGGTGTGGCAATATCAGGTGATGTGATTGACCTTTGCATAAAGCAAGGAATATTTATACACTTTGTTGATGAGCTTGGGAGGATAACAGCAACCATAAATCCACCAGGGGGAATTGAAGGAGATATTTCGCTCCTTCAGGTAAAGGAGAGGGATACAGAGAAAGGATTATATCTCGCAAGGATGTTTGTTTTTGGTAAAGTCAAAAACCAGCTTGCCCTTCTTAAGTATTACTACAAATATCCTGTAAACCGAAAGAATGGTTTTGGCAGGGCATTCACTGAGAGACTGCGTGACATGGAACGACTAATCCAGAGGATAAAGAGGCTTCATCATGGAGACCAGCCAGAGTTATTCCGCAAGAAATTAATGGGACTGGAAGGCGCCTTTGCAATCCATTACTGGTATATTGTCAGGTATTTATTCAACCATAGCATCAAATTTGTAGGAAGGAAACGGCACGGAGCAAAAGATATCGTCAACTCATCACTGAATTATGGATATGGAATACTCTACGGAAAGGTCTTGAATGCTATTATTAAGGCAGGTCTGAATCCCCTATCAGGGTTCCTGCATAGTTTTCAGACCGGCAGACCTGTGCTTGTTTATGATCTTATTGAAGAATTCAGGCCGATGGTTGTGGACAGAGGGATATTTACCCTATTCAGAAGAGGAGAGAAACTGGAACAGGGGGAAGATGGGATGCTTACTCCTGAAAGCAGAAAGAGAATAGCCCGTATCCTGCACAGAAGGTTGACAGGGGAAGCTGTTTATAATGGTCGCAAGATGTCCATAATAAGTATCATTGAGAACCAGACAAAGAAAATAAAAGACTATCTTTTAGCCCTATCGTCATATAAACCGTTTCTGTTTCGGTGGTAATTCAACTCGTCTTATCTTATATGTCTCCTGCTATAGCTTGTTTACATCAGAATATGGATTTAGAAAAAATTATATGTAAATAATCATAC
>JALUSH010000240.1 GCA_027016675.1 Thermodesulfovibrio sp. | reverse complement strand
CATCGATTCTTAGATCAAGTCTGCTAAGGAACCTCGTGTCGTCAGCATAAAGCCCCTGCTCAGGAGATACTTCCGATGGAAGTATGTCTCCGAGAGGGTTCAATAAAGCAAACAGGTCGCCCTCTTTTAAAGTATATGTTCTTACTGAGGTCATTTGAGCCTGAATTTATGCTGCAAGCCTGATTCTATTAATCTCTTTATGGTATATCTTCAGATAATCAAAGGCCATCCTGCGCGAAGTAAATCTCTTTTCAAAAACCTTTCTTACTGCTCTGCGGTCAATCTTTTCAATCGCCCTGATGGCAGCAACAGCTTCTTCAACATCTTCAAATACAAAACCTGTAACACCATCTTCCATCACCTCGGATACAGACCCTCTCCTTCTTGCTATTACAGGAGTGGCACAGGCCATTGCCTCTATCATTACCAGACCAAAGGGTTCTGGCCAGTCAATGGGAAAGAGCAGAGCCATGGCATTTCCAAGAAACTCATTCTTTTCTTTCTCATTAATCTCACCTATAAATTCCACAAGGGGATGTTTCAGCATGGGTTTAATTCGTTCAACATAGTATTGATAGTCGGCCTTGTCTACCTTAGCAGCAATCTTTAAGGGTATGCCTGCCTTGATGGCTATTTCAATTGCAAGGTCTGGCCTCTTTTCGGGAGATATTCTGCCCAGAAAGGCAAGGTAATCTCCCTCTTCATATCTTGGTTTGTAAAGATCAACTGGGAGTCCATGATAGACTGTACCCACCCAGTTTGCGAAGGAAAGGGGAGTACGCTGGTCATTTGAGATTGAGACCACTGGAATATCATTGAACTCTTTATAAAGTGGAGCTATATCAGGGATATCAAGACGGCCATGTAGAGTGGTGATAGTGGGCACATTAAGACATCTTGTCAGCGGGAAATGGATGTAGTCAATATGAAAATGAATAATATCATATTTTCGGGCATCTTGCATAACCCTTCCCAGCATGAGTATATGGTGTGCAAGGGGGTCTATAATATTTTCTGACAATCTGAGACCTTTTGGATAAATGGGTACAAGTCGTGCAGATGTTTCAGAATCCCCACTTGCATAGAGGGTTACATCATGTCCAAGCTTTACCAGTTCTTCTGTTAAATAAGAGACCACCCTTTCGGTGCCTCCATAAAGTTTTGGTGGAACACTTTCATATAAAGGAGATACCTGAGCTATTCTCATAACCCAACCACCTCCTATGGACACTATAATATCTGTAAGTTTGTAAGAAAGTATAGAATTGATAATAGATGAGACACAGAGATCTGCTTTTATATTATAACATAAAATTACTGAAAAGGTTAAGTAAAGATTCGTTCATTCTTCAAGATAACAGAAAAGCCCTTGGGAGGGGGACATACCCCACTGACTGATGATTCAACTGATGATTCAGTCGTCTGAAACTTTGTAATTAAAATTGATTTTTCATCTCTTTAAGGCTATAATAAAAAGTTATGCTTTCCATGGCGTTGCGATTAGTTTTCATTGTATCTTTCTGTCTTTTTCCATCAAATGTCTTGGCTGTACAGGAACATGGTGGCGCCGAGGGACTTCTGTCGCATGAACTTGCCCATTTATTCTTTACCTTCTCAGTTACATACTTGTTTGTTAAAATCAGCCTGAGTAGAGAAAAGAAAAACAGTCCATATCGTGAACTCAGGATGGCATCATTATTCTTTGTGATATGGAATGTTATAACCTTTGTTACTCACATATCCAGGGAGTATATGGATAAAACACAGTTTCAGGGTCTTTATCTCAGGGTAGATAATATGGCATCCATATTATGGTATACAGGCAGCATTGTTGAACATATTTTCATAGTACTGGCATGCTGGTATTTCTTAAAGGCTCTCTGCAGGATAAAAGACATTACAGGAGAGCCTTTAGATATACCAGTGGACAGGAAAGAATCATGATCTCCCTACATTTACAAATACTCATTGATATTGCAGGCTCACTTGCTGTTATCTATATCACCTTCCAGGCAGTCAGGACAGGAAGGATTATAGAACAACGTAACAAAGATATTGTCTTTTACAGGTATCTGTATTATCAGGCAATTACCCTGTTCATATTTGCATCAGGCAGGGCACTTGGGCATATTATCAAAAGGATTCTCCTTCTAACAGACAATCAGGACATATGGACTTTTCTGTCTCCTCTGAGCGGTGGGCTGAATACCCTTACATTTATTGCCTTCAGTCTCATTGCCCTGATGTATAGCAATGTGCAGGATGTTAATCGGCAGATAGATGAACTGGTTACTGAAAGGAGAAGATACAAGAGACTCTTTGATTATAAAACTAAGATATTCGATTCCATGTATTTCCCAGCAGTGGTAATTTCAGAAGACTACAAAATATTAGATGTAAACAGACGGTTTGTAGAGATATGTAAAGATAAGAACAAAGCCGATCTGATCGGGAAAAACTGTTTTGAAGTTACCCATAGCAGTTCGGCTCCCTGTCTTAGTGAAGATCATCCCTGTCCGATCAAGAAGGTCATCAATGAAGGGACCACAGAGGTCGTAATTCACCGTCATAAGTGCCCAGAGGGAGAGCGGGTTTTCGAGTTACATATATCCCCTGTATTGTTTGGAGAAAGGGAGGTAAAGGCTGTTATAGAAATATGTCGGGATATAACCGGGATATTAAAAGAACAGGCGGAGAAAGAAAGGTTAAGGAAACAGCTGTTTCAGACCCAGAAAATGGCCTCATTACAGACTCTGATTGCAGGGATAGCACATGAGTTTAATAATCTTCTTGTGGGGATTATGGGTAATGCAGAACTCATCCTAAACATGCCTGTTGATGTCAGGATCAGAGAAAGGGTGGAGAAGATTAATAGTTCGTCTCAGAGGGCTGCAGAACTGATAAAAAAGATGCTTTACTACCAGAGTGTTGTTCATTCGGAAAAAGGGCCATTTAATCTTACGGAGTTTCTGATGGATTTCCAGAAATTTGTTCTCTCTATGAAGCCTGAAAGTGTGGATGTAAGGTTTGCTCTGGATATAGAAGATCTGATAATTTATGGAGACCCCCGGTCCCTTAATGATGCCCTTATTAATATAGTTGAAAATGCCTTTCAGGCAATGAGAGGTGGGGGCTGTCTGGATATCACAGTCAAGAAGACCATAAAAGATAATAAACCCTATGTAATGTTGGAATTCAAGGATACTGGTGAGGGAATCGAACCTGAGAATCTGGATCGGGTCTTTGATCCATTCTTTACAACGAGGGATGTGGGCTCTGGAACAGGTCTTGGACTCTATGTAGCAAAGGGTGTTGTGGAATCTCATGATGGAAGGATAGTGGTGGAAAGCACGCAGGGTGAGGGTGCGCGTTTTGCAGTTTATCTTCCTTATAAGGACTGACAATACTGCTAAACCTCTCAGTTTTTATTCTGGTCTTCATTTCTTGTTTGAAGAGATTAAGGATGATTATGTTATTATTTATGAAAAATCCTGGAGGATGAAATGTTTCTTGACGAGATAACAATGAAGGAATTCTCTGAGAATCTTGAACATACAAAGACAATAATAATCCCCTACGGTACTGTAGAGGAACACGGGAACCACCTTCCCCTGGGAACTGATACCATAATACCTGTTGAGATCCTGAAGGAGGTGGCAAGGCATTGCAATGTATTCATTGCACCACCAGTACATTATGGGGTTTGTACCTCTACAAGACAGCATCCGGGTACAATAACCATCTCTCCTGATACTCTGAGACAACTAACCCTTGATATTGTAAGGGATGCCTATAAAAAGGGACTGAGAAACTTTGTACTCCTGTCTGGCCATGGCGGAGGGCTTCATATTAATGCATTAAAAGAGGTGGCTGAAATATTGATTGAAGAGCTTGACGGGATCAGGATTGCGGTAATCTGTCCCTACAATTTGCTCTGGGAAAGACTTCAGGAGATAGCAGAAACAGAGAACGACTCCCATGCAGGTGAGATAGAGACATCCCTTATTATGACCCTGAGACCCGAACTTGTCAGGGGAACCTCAAAAGAGGAGTATCCCGCCTTCCCCAAACCCTTTATAGTAAAAAACAAATTAAAATACTGGCCTGGTGGTGTCTGGGGCAACCCATCGAAGGCCTCAGCAGAAAAAGGAAGGAAGGTGGTCAAACTTATCGTGGATGAACTTGTAAGCTTTATAAAGGAGGTTGAAAACAGTGGACAGTATTGAGAGGTTTTTCTTAAATAAGGAAGATACACTGCTGGTGATAATCGATGTACAGGACAGACTGGCAAGGGTAATGAAAGAGCGTGACACTGTGGTAAATAATGTATTACACCTTGTAGAGCTTGCAAAACTGTTTAATATACCTGTGGTTGTTACAGAGCAATATCCCAGGGGACTGGGACCCACAGTTGCTGAACTGAAAGATGCACTGGGAGAGAATCTTCCCATCGAGAAGATAACCTTCAGTTGTTCTGAGACTGAGCAATTCAGGGATACCCTTAAGAAAATAGACCGGAAAAAGGTCATCCTGACCGGTATGGAAACCCATGTCTGTGTGCTCCAGACCTGCCTTGATCTTTTAAAGGATGGCTACATGGTACATCTTGTTGCAGATGCTGTCACCTCCAGAAAGCCTGACGATAAAGCTGTGGCAGTGGAATTTATGAGAGATGCCGGTGCAGTGATAACATGTACAGAAACAGTGCTATTTCAGATCCTGAAGAAGGCTGGTACAGAAGAATTTAAAGTAATTTCAAGGAGAATAAAGTGAGGAAGACCATCCTCTACCTTGTAAGGCATGGTAAAACCATTGGTTCAGAGGAGGTACGATACAAGGGACATACTGATGTTGCCCTTTCCCCTGAAGGAGAAGATGAAATCAGGGCTCTTGGGGAAAGACTGAAGGCACTGAACGGCAGGATTGGTGCTATTTATTCCTCTGACCTCAGTCGTGCAATGAAAACAGCAGAGATCCTGGGTGGATTCCTTGGAGTTAGACCAGAATCCGTTGTAGAATTACGGGAGCGTAACTTCGGCCAATGGGAAGGGATGAGCTTCAAGGAGATAGAGAGGAGCTATCCCGTGGAGTTCAGCAGATGGAAGGCAGACCCTCTCAGATATAATCCTCCAGGTGGAGAGAGCACTGAGGAGGTAGCTCGACGGGTTACAAGAGCCATAGATCAGATTCTAATTAAACACAGGGGGGAGCGTATAATGACCGTGGCACACGGTGGTGTTAACAGGATTATCCTCTGTCATTTCATGGGGTTGTCCATGAATAATATCTTCAGGATAGAGCAGGATTACGGATGCCTGAACATTATAGATATCTTCGAGGATGGATTTCCAGTGGTCAGACTCTTGAATGGCAATTTTATAAATCCGGGAGGCTATCATGATTGATACAAGGAAGCTCCAGGAATACCTGGAAGACCGCTTTGGACATGTAAGACTCGTGGAGTGTAAACGTCTTGGCGCAGGGGTTCATGGAACTGGATTTTCCCTTTTTATCGAAACCACAAAGGGCATCCAGAGATATGTGATAAAGGATCTTGCTCCAGAAGGGTTAGGCCATGATTACCCTGCTGACAGGGCATCTGTGTTCTTGCTTGCTTATGATGAGTATGGAAAGCTTCCCAAACATGTAAAACCCTTTGATGTAATTGCCCTGATGGATGACGGGTCTATAAAATCCATCGGAGGAGGTAAAGAGTATTTTCTTATCATGGAGATGGCAGAGGGTACAAACTACTTTGTGGACCTGGAGACTATGAAAGAGAAAGACCACCTTGATGAAGAGGACAGAGAAAAGATAATCCTGATGGTGGAATATCTTTCCCATATACATACTGTAAAAAAGGACTCTCGAGCACTTTACTGGAGAAAGATAAGAGACACAATCGGGCATGGTGAATGTCTCATGGGGGTTTTTGATTCCTATCCTGATGGTCATGTGAGCTACGAGGAGATGGCAGAGATAGAAAAGATGGCAGTGGACTGGCGACCGGTATTAAAGAGATTGAGCCACAGGTTGTGTCAGATTCATGGCGATTTTCATCCAGGGAATATCTGGTTTAAGGACGGAGACTTTGTGCTCCTTGACCGTAGCCGTGGTCCCTGGGGTGATGGTGCTGATGATGTAACAGCCTTAACAATCAACTATATTTTTTACTCCATCATGTATCATAATAAAGTGACAGGTGCCTATGAAGAGGCATTAAATCTCTTTTATGATGAATACATTGGCAGAACAAATGACGGAGAACTCCTGAAGGTAGTGGCGCCCTTTTATGCCTTCAGGGCTGCTGTTGTGGCACATCCGGTGTTTTATCCTCAACTGGGGCCTGAACAGAGACGAATGGTACTGAACCTTGCAAAGAATATCCTGAAAGCAGAGGAGTTCAGGCCACACCAGGTAAATAAGTATATCACAGGATAAGTGCTTTTATAGAATCTTACCCTGACGTGCAAAAAACTCACTCAGGGCAAGCCTTACCACAGCACCACGAGACCACCTCTGGCCTGTCTCTTTTGAGTATTTCTCTGCATATTCATCCAGAGCCTCAATGACTTCTTCCTCAAGATATACCGTGGTCTTTATGAGTTTTTCATGTTCTTCTGACATAATAATATTATAGCACGGCAGAGTAAAAGTAAAAGGGGTCAGGTCTTGCTTTTTGCGGACTTGTTTTATTAAACTTTTTTAATGGCCAGACCTTTGAGAATAGAATTTCCAGGCGCTGTATACCATATTACCTCTAGAGGTAACGCCAAACAAAATATCATCTTAGATGAAAATGACTTCAAAGAGTTTTTGGCTATACTTTGTCATGTAGTTAAACGATACAACTGGCTCTTACACGCCTATTGTCTTCTGAATAATCATTACCACCTGATTGTGGAGACTCCTGATGGGAACCTGTCTATTGGTATGAGACAACTCAACGGCATCTATACTCAAAGGTTCAACAAAAGACACAACAGGGTAGGACATCTTTTTCAGGGCAGGTTTAAGGCTATACTGGTAGATAAAGAGAGTTATTTACTTGAACTATGTCGGTATATTGTTCTTAATCCTGTCAGGGCTGGACTAACTCATGATCCCAATGAGTGGAAATGGAGTAGTTATAGAGGTACTGTCGGTAAGACAAAACCAATAGAATGCCTTAGTATTAATTGGATACTGTCACAGTTTGGCCAAAATATCAGTGAGGCAAAGAGAGAATTTAGGAAATTTGTGAGGGCAGGAATCGGGAAAGCACCTTTAAAGGAAGTGAGGGGGCAGATTGTGCTTGGAAGAGACGATTTCGTGGAGAGGATAAAGGGCTTATTGAAAGAGAAGGAGCAGATAAAAGAGATACCGAAGATTCAGAGATATTTGGCAAGACCTTCTTTGGAAGAAGTGTTAAAAGTAAAAAACAAGAAACAATTAGAAAAGAGAATTTATGAAGCGCATGTTAATTATGGGTATACCTTAAAGGAGATAGCCGACATGATAGATGTACATTATTCTACTGTAAGCAGGATAGTGCAAAGAGTTGAAATAGAAAAAAGCAAGACC
>JALUSH010000239.1 GCA_027016675.1 Thermodesulfovibrio sp. | reverse complement strand
ATTAATATGTTTGCCACAAACCTTAAAGTATCATTTTATATTTATTATACCCCATGTCTTTTTGTTTCATTGACTGTTTCAAAACCTATTTTAATAGCCTTCAGGTTCTCCTCTATTAGGTGATGATGTCTCTGGGGAAGCATTTCATAAAGTGCCTCTTCGGCAGTATTTATTTCAGCAAGACCCGTGTAGCCTAAGAATCCACCAAAGAGTACCATGTTTGCATACCTGATAGAACCAAGTGCAGATGCCACATTAGAGGCAGGTATGGCTATTAAATTGTATCTTCCTATATTTGCCAAGTCTCCATCAAGGCATGTACTGTCATTAATCAATGATGCATCATATATTAAAGTTCCGTTGTTTTTTAGTCTATTTACAAATCTCTTTAAAGACGGACAGTTCATTATAATCAGACTATCGGGTTGTTCTACAATAGGTGAACCCACAGTGGTATCAGATATAACTACCGTGCAATTTGCAGTTCCGCCTCTCATTTCTGCCCCATATGAAGGAAACCATGTAACATGTTTGCCTGCAAGCATCCCTGTATATGCAATAAGTCTTCCAAGCAATAATACTCCCTGGCCCCCTGAGCCAGCAACTATAACACTTCTCTCCATTATTGTTGCCTCACCTGAGTATCCTTAAGTATGCCTGTTTTAAAGACTCTTTTCATCTGTTCGTCTATCCATTTAAGAGACTCCAGGGGATTCATACCCCAATCTGTAGGACAGGGCGAAAGTATTTCTATAAAACTAAAACCATCCTGTTTAAGCTGCATCTCAAAAGATTTTTTGATAAAGCGTTTTGTTTCCTTCACTCCTTTTATCTTATCCAGCGATGTTCTCGCCACAAACCTGACACCCTCTATGGTAGCCATTATCTCTGCCACCCTTAAGGGATACCCATGCGTATGGGGGTCTCTACCTGAGGGTGTGGTAGTTGTACACTGATTAATAAGTGTGGTGGGCGCCATCTGTCCGCCTGTCATTCCATAGTTTGCATTGTTTATAAAGAAAACCGAAAGATTCTCGCCTCTATTTGCAGCATGTATTATCTCGGCCATACCAATGGAGGCAAGATCTCCGTCTCCCTGGTAGGAAAAGACAACACGGTCAGGCATTACCCTTTTAAGTGCAGTTGCCACTGCCGGCGGCCTTCCATGGGCACACTCAATTACATCAAAATTCCAGTAATCATAGGCAAACACAGCACATCCCACAGGAGCTATACCAATAGTCTTTTCACGTATTCCAAGCTCATCTATAACCTCTGCTATCATACGATGTATGATACTGTGACCGCACCCAGGACAGAATCTGAATGGAACTGGTTTAAGGCTTTCAGGTCTTTTGAATACAGTCTTCATCTGAAATCTCCTCTGTATTGAATGACTCTCTTTTTTCCCCGTTTTTTTGCCTCATAAAGTGCCATATCAGCACTGTACAGTAACTCCTTTGAATTTGAACCATCCTCTGGAAACCCTGCAATCCCACCACTCACAGTAATACGAAGCATATTATCATTACATCTAAATACTGTTTCACAGACCTCTTTCATGATTCTTTCAGCAAGGCTATAGGCAACATCTTTATGGGTATTGGGAAGCACTATTACAAACTCCTCTCCACCATACCTTGCTACAATGTCTGTCTTTCTTGTAAGCTGCAGCAAAATCTTTGAAAATTCCTTCAGCACCTCATCTCCTGTTTGATGCCCATAGTTATCATTTACCTCTTTGAAATCATCAATATCAAAGATTATAAGCGAGAACCTTTCTTTATATCTCTTTGCACGCTCTATCTCCTTATCAAGGGATTGATAAAAATATCGGGCATTATAAAGCCCTGTAAGGGCATCAGTGATAGATAGCCGTTTTGTCTCTTCAAAGAGTTTAACCTTCTCCAGTATCAAGGAGACCTGGTTTCCCACAAGGGACATCATTGATGCGATATCAAAATCAAAGGTTCTCTCAATCCTGTTGCCAAGACAGAGAAATCCTGAGAGACTGTCATATACCCTCAAAGGTATAACTCCAAAAAAGACAATACCCTCCTTTTTAAGACATGGTATTAGTTGAATATCATTCCTGTCGAATATATAGAGTGGTTCATCCTCATTAGAGATACTATCAATAAATTCAGCTATGCACCCATCCTCGATAGACCTTTTGAGCCCCTCTGGAACCCCCTTCATTGAAACAATCTTCTGTTCTTCATTATCCAAGACTACTAACCAGCCAAGAGAGAAATCTGTGATCATCATCACAGTTTCCATCATCCTGTTCAGAACTGCTCCCATATCCTTTGCGATTATGAAGGCAGAGGAAAGGGTATTGATGGCCATTAACTCTTTGTTGCGTTTTAAAAGCTCCTGCTCTATTGAAAGAAAATGACTTATATCATGAAACACAATACTATATAGGGTTTTATCTTTATAATCAAAATCATTAAAGGTAACTTCATAGTACCTGTCATGAAAAGAAAACCTGTTTCGTCCCTGTTCCTCCCTACCCCCTTTTATATACCACTGGAAGAGATCCCAGATTTCAAACATTCCTTTCACAGCCTTGATATTTGCACCTGAACAATCGCCACCTATCATCTCACTAAATGCCTGATTATGCATAAGAACTGTCCCCTTGACATCCAGAATCACCATGGGTTCAGCAATAGCCTCACAGATGCTCTTCTCCAATGTCTCTTTTTCTTTAATTTTCCAATGCCTCCACTAAAGACCCACCTCTTCAGGCAGGGCAATTCTCCCAAACACAGCCGATGCTGCTGCCACTGCGGGATTTGAAAGATAGACCTCGCTTTCTGGATGTCCCATTCTTCCTACAAAGTTTCTATTCGTGGTCGCAATAGCACGTTCACCTTTTGCGAGTATTCCCATATGTCCACCAAGGCAGGGACCACAGGTAGGGGTGGAGACAACCGCCTCAGCTTCAATGAATATTTCAAGAAGACCCTCTCTCATTGCCTCACGATAGATCCACTGGGTTGCAGGAATCACGATCATCCTTACATTTGGGTTTACCTTTCTGCCCTTTATCACCCTGGCAGCCTCTCTTAAGTCCTCAAGTCTTCCATTTGTACAGGAACCAATAACAACCTGGTCTATTGTTATATCAGCAAGTTCCTTAGCAGGACGAACATTTGAAGGAAGATGAGGACAGGCTACAAGAGGCTCTATTTTGGAGCAATCATACTCCCTTATGTCTACATAGGTAGCATCATCGTCAGAGTTATAAAACCTGTAGGGCCTCTTTGCCCTTGTCTTAACATAGGCCTCTGTGATTTCATCAGGCACAATTATTCCACATTTCCCACCTGCCTCAATGGCCATGTTACACATGGTGAGCCTTCCATGCATGGGGAGAGTCCTGATGGTTTCACCTTCAAATTCCATTGCCCTGTAGAGTGCTCCGTCCACACCGATATCACCTATTGTATATAGTATCAGATCCTTTCCACCAACCCATTGACCGAGTTTCCCGTAATATATAAACTTCATACTCTCAGGTACCTTAAACCAGCACTGTCCTGTTGCCATAGCAGCAGCTACATCTGTGGAACCCACTCCTGTTGCAAATGCACCAAGTGCCCCATACGTACATGTATGGCTGTCAGCCCCTATAACAAGCTCTCCCGGGAGTACAAGACCCTGCTCTGGCAAAAGGGCATGCTCTACACCCATTCTACCAACCTCAAAATACAGGCTTAAACGGTTTTTATGTGAGAAAGCCCTGAGGAGCTTGCACTGTTCTGCAGCCTTGATATCCTTTTGTGGTGCAAAATGGTCAGGTATAAAGGCAATGCGGTCCGGGTCAAAGACCTTATTTGCACCTATGCGCTCGAATTCCCTTATGGCAATAGGTGCTGTTATGTCATTGGCCAGAACAAGATCAACCCTTGCATTGACAAGCTCGCCAGGCACCACCTCTTCTTTTCCAGCGTGAGCAGCAAGAATCTTCTCTGTAATTGTCATCTATCTACCTCCAGGTGTTTTATTTTAGCGAATTTCAAGATATTTCCATGCTAACAAACAGGTAAAGATGTTGAAGAACTACATTTTGTGATACTGACTGTATGAAACAACATTACAGATTTCATTTTATAAATAAAAATTTTCAAGAAACTATGCAAAGAAAAAATATAAAAATTAATGGAGCGCTGACTCACCTCCACCTGAAAATTGATATAAATCCCGGGTATTATCTATATTCCCTTACTGGGTTCTCTTTTCCTTCCCTCAAGCTTGTTAAGGGCATTTATATATGCCTTGGCAGCAGCCACAATGATATCTGTATCTGAACCGTAACCTCTTACCACCCTTCCCTCTTCCTCAAGTGTTACCATTACCTCACCAAGAGCATCTGTGCCGCCTGTTATACTCTTGATTTCAAACTTTTCGAGATGACTCTCTGTCTCGGTAAGTCTTGCAATGGCCTTATACGTGGCATCCACAGGACCGTCACCCCTTGCTGTTGTCTCCACCTCTTTACCCTTTACCATAAGCCTTACTGTTGCCCGGGGCTTGATTCCTGTTCCACTTTCCACCTTTAATTTAACAAGGCTGAAAACCTCGGGCACCTTCTTAACCTCTTCAGAGACAAGGGTTTCAAGATCCTCATCAAAGATATATTTCTTCTGATCACAGAGTTGCTTAAATCTTTCGAATGCCTTGTCTATCTCTTCCTGGGTTAGCTCATACCCTAAGTCTTTCAACCTTTCCTTAAAGGCATGCCTTCCTGAATGCTTACCAAGCACGAGTTTGCTCTGAGGAATTCCAACCGCCTCAGGTCTCATTATCTCATATGTGGAACGTTCTTTAAGAAACCCATCCTGATGTATTCCTGATTCATGGGCAAAGGCATTGGCACCCACAATGGCCTTATTAGGCTGTACCACCATCCCTGTAATCTTTGATACAAGTCGACTTGTCTTATATATCTCTTCTGTGACTATCCTTGTGTCAGCATCAAAGAAGTTTGGCCTGGTCTTCAGTGCCATAACGATCTCCTCCATAGCAGCATTGCCTGCCCTTTCACCTATACCGTTTATGGTACACTCTATCTGACCAGCACCTTTAAGAATGGATGTAAGTGAGTTTGCCACAGCAAGACCAAGGTCATTATGACAATGCACTGATATAATAGCCTTATCAATGTTGGGAACCCTGTTCATCAGATACTCAATCAGTTCACCAAATTCCTGTGGTATGGAATACCCTACAGTGTCAGGTATATTTACTGTGCCAGCACCCGCCTTTATCACCTCTTCAACTACCCTGCAGAGAAAATCACGGTCACTCCTTGTGGCATCCTCTGCAGAAAACTCTACATCATCGGTAAAATTTCTTGCCTTTTTTACAGCATGCCTGGCTGCCTCAAGAACCTCCTCGCGGGACATCCTGAGTTTGTATTTTAGATGAATATCTGAAGTGGCAATAAAGGTGTGAATCCTGCCAGAAACAGCTGGCTTTATCGCCTCTGCCGCCCTTTCGATATCTATATCCTTTGCCCTTGCGAGTCCACAAACTGTAACCTCCTTTATCTCCTCAGCAATCCTTCGTACCGCCTCAAAGTCTCCAGGTGATGCAATGGGAAAACCTGCCTCTATAATATCAACATTCAGCCGTGCAAGCTGTCTTGCCACATGGAGTTTTTCTTCAACATTCATTGATGCACCAGGGGATTGCTCACCGTCACGAAGAGTTGTATCAAATATTTTTATCAGTCTCATGTCTCTCATTTTTCAATTGTCTCTTTATTCTCCTTTTAGTATAGAGAATATATATATTCTCTATTATACCCCAAAGAAGATAGGCTATTGCAAAGAAAAACAGTGCTGTAGGGGGGTGAAGCATTATAAAAAATATGATAATAACAAGAAAGACCAGTACCCAGAAGGGTTTCCTCTTCCTGAAATCTATCTCCTTTGCACCGTGAAACCTCAATGTGCTTATCATGAAAAGTGAAAGCATGATGGTAAGGACAAGAACCAGAATGCTCCGCTCAGGAGGTGTCTCATAAAATGTATGATAGAAGATAACTATTGTGGCAATTACAATGGCAGCCCCAGGTATAGGTAGTCCAGAAAAGGATAGTTTTTCCGTTGAAACCATCTGGATGTTATATCTGGCAAGCCTCAGGGCTCCGCAGGCAACATAGAGAAATGAGGCTGCTGCACCAACCCTTCCAAAGGGTTCAAGTGTCCATGTATAAACAAGAATAGCTGGTGCTATGCCAAAGGCAATCACATCACTTAATGAATCAAGCTCAAGACCAAACTTGGTTGTTGTATTTGTCAGCCTTGCCACCCATCCATCAAGTCCATCAAAGAGGCTTGCAATCAGGATTGCCCATGCAGCCCTTACAAAATCTCCCTTTATAGCAGCAAGGGCTGCATAAAAGCCAAAAAACATGCCACACAGTGTTAATCCATTGGGAAGTATATATATTCCTTTTTTCATCGTTTAACAGTTGCCAGTACTGTTTCACCTGCCTTAACTATCTGTCCTTCCCTTACGATAACCTCCACATCCACAGGAAGTTCAATATCCACCCTGGAACCAAATTTTATCATCCCATAACGCTTACCTATTGTTACCTTATCACCTGGGGTAACATAACAGACAGCCCTTCTTGCCAGAAATCCAGCTATCTGTTTTAAGACTATCCTTCCATATTCTGTGGAGAGGATAACCACTATCTGTTCGTTACTCAATGAAGCATCATCTGTGTAGGCAGCCTTAAACCCCCCTGGTCTGTGCTGAACAGACTCTACTACTCCATTACAAGGTATACGATTTATATGTACATTCAGTGGTGACATAAATATACTGATGGCAATCACATCAGAATCAATACTGTTTGAATGTTCTCTTTCGATCTTAATTATCTTTCCATCAGCAGGTGCTACAAAGACTCCCTTCGTTGCCGGGGGAATCCTCTGTGGATCCCGGAAAAATACAAGAAAAAATAGTGTAATCAAAAATGGCAGAACCGAAAACCAGGGTACAGTTAAGTAGGTAAGCAATAGCACCAATGACGAGCCTCCAATGAAAGGTAATCCTTCTTTTGCAATCCTCATCATTGGGTGCTTTCTTTTTTAGTTTCTTCTCTGAGTAATTTAAACTCAATACTATCAACAAGGGCCTGCCAGGATGCCTCGATTATATTCTCAGAAACACCCACTGTGCCCCACCTCTCATGGTCATCCCCTGACTCTATCAGAACCCTTACCCTGGCAGATGTACCCTTACCGCCAGCAAGCACCCTGACCTTATAATCATAGAGCTTCACATTCTTCAATTCAGGATAAAACTTCTCAAGAGCCTTTCTCAGGGCGTTGTCAAGGGCATTAACAGGACCATTACCAGTAGCTGCAGTATGTTCTATGTGTCCCCCCACTTTAACCATGATGGTTGCCTCACTTAATGGTTCTTCTCCTTCCCTCCTCTTCTCCACAATAACCCTGAAACCTATGAGATCAAAAAATCGCTTGTGAAGTCCCAGGGTCTTCTTCATCAAAAGCTCAAAGGATGCCTCTGCAGCCTCAAACTGGAATCCCTGGTTTTCTAAATCCTTGATAGTCGTCAGTATCTCCATCAACTGGGGAGAATCTTTCTCAATATGAAGATGAAACTCCTCTGCCTTTCTCAGGACATTGCTTTTACCTGCAAGGTCAGATATAAGGACACGTCTTGAATTACCCACGAGTTCGGGTTTTATATGCTCATAGGTCTCGGGTCTTTTAGCAATGGCAGATACATGCACACCACCTTTATGGGCAAAGGCACTATCACCCACATAGGGCTGACGTTTAAAGTGTCTGATATTTGCAATCTCGTTTACAAATCTTGAAATCTCTCGAAGCCTTCTCAGCTGTTCATCTGATAGACATCTGTAACCCATCTTTATCTGGAGATTTGGAATAATGGAACATAGATTGGCATTACCACATCTTTCACCAACCCCATTCATGGTACCCTGTACATGCCTGGCACCTATCTTTACAGCCTCTATAGAATTTGCCACAGCACAGTCTGAATCATTATGGGCATGGATACCAAAGGGATGTTTTATTTCCTTCTTTACAATACCTGTTATCCT
The DNA here is from genome assembly GCA_027016675.1 of Thermodesulfovibrio sp. Lineage (GTDB taxonomy): Bacteria > Nitrospirota > Thermodesulfovibrionia > Thermodesulfovibrionales > JdFR-85 > JAADHP01. The sequence goes on along the minus strand of JALUSH010000239.1, from coordinate 12,097 downwards.
TCTTATCTCATCAGGAAGGGTACCACCATTAGTATCGCAGAGTACAATACAATCTGCACCTGCCTCTTTTGCTGCCAGCAGACACTGGATTGCATATTCAGGGTTTGCCTTGAACCCATCATAAAAGTGCTCAGCATCAAAGAACACCTTATCCAGGCGCGGTCTCAAATAAGATATAGTATCACGGATGATATCAAGATTTTCCTCAAGGCTTATCCTCAAGGCGTGTCTGACATGAAAATCCCAGGTCTTACCAAATACAGTAACAATGCCTGTATCTGCCTTCAGGAGAGCCTGTAAATTTGCATCCTTTTCAGCGTCTGTTGATGCCTTCCTCGTGCTTCCAAAGGCAACCACCCTTGCATGCTGCAGGTTAAGCCTTTGAACTTTTTTAAAATACTCTGCATCCTTTGGATTTGACCCAGGCCAGCCACCCTCTATGTAGTGGATGCCCAGTTCATCAAGCTTTTCTGTAATTCTCAGTTTATCCTCAACAGAAAAGGTTATCTCTTCTGCCTGAGAACCATCTCTCAGAGTTGTATCATACAGTTCAATTCTTTTCATGGCTGATCATCCTTGATTTTTTATTCTCTGTTAGTTGTTCAAGGTATGTCTTTTAAATTTAAACAAAAAGATACTAAAAAAACAAGCATTATACTTTTCTCTGAGAGTTTATATTGTTTACCTGAACCAAAATATTTATAGTATTTCCTTCTAAGAGGTAGTCTACAGATAAAAAAAATTGGAAATAACATAACTGGTTTATAATGAAAATTCACCTCTATCCAGGATAAAATACTAACAAGGCAGGGTACCTCTTAAAAATAAAGCAATCCACAGGATTGCTCAATACAGTAACCTGTTTTTTCAATGCCATAGTACAGAACATGTAAAGAATCAATTATACAGGCCTAAAGGTGGTGAAGAAGGCCATGTAGCAATACTCAAAAGTGACAGAGGATTCAAGGGGTCGAGGGTTCAAGTAATAAACAAAAACTTCTAAAATATCTTCTTTCCCTTGAACCCTGGAACCCATGACCCCTTGAACCCTTTAAGTCAATGCCCTGATGAATCACCTTTAGGCCTTAATTCATAATGAGAGTCCTTCTTTTTCAAAGGTGTGGTGCTTATTTTTCTTCGGCACCCTGCCTTGTTTGCTAATCTGAGATTATTTTGAACACAGTGATGAAAATTAATAAATCAAAAAGGGGTTCAGTGAACCCCTTTTTGATTTAAAGGCCCTCCCCAACTGTAAATTATTACCTATGGTAGAGGCACGATCTTGCCTTCCTTTGCAAGAAGCTCCTGTCCTCTGGGACTACGGAGAAAGTCAATGAATCTCTTTGTAGCTCCTTCAGGATAACCCTTTGTGACAATATGAAGGTATCTCACCACAGGATACTTCTCACTTGCAATATTTTCTGTAGTGGGCATCACTCCATCAACGGCGATTACCTTCACATTGCCCTCCACCATTGACCTACTTACAGGAGCAATACTATAGGGTGTTGACGCAACAGTCTTACAGACATTAGTTTCATCCTTAATATTTGTAACCCATGGAGCAAATCTACTATTGTCAATCCCCACTCGGCCCTCTTTATAGTTTCTCTCACCCACCAGATATTGTCTCATAACCTCTTCCCTATTTCCGCACATTATGTGTGCAAAGGGTCTTATAGGTGCATCAGGTCCTCCAACTTCCTTCCAGTTTTTAATTCTACCCTGATAAATATCCCTCAGATGTTGTGTTGTAAGATTTGAAATTGGTACATTCTTGTTTATCACAAACACTATGGCATCCCTTGCAACAGAAGTATCAACAAATCCAAGTCTTCCTGTCTCATCCTTATTCGCAGGACAACACATTGCACCAGCGTCAATCTTACCACTGCTTACACTCTTAACAGAATAGCCACAACCATCTACCTTTGGTATCTTCACCTTAATACCTGTTTCCTTTTCAAAGGCCTCAATGGCATGCTTGATGCCACCCAACATGAGTTGTTTGCCAGGGTTGATAACTATCTCCTCTGTTGAATAACCTATCAGTGCAAGTGAGAAGACAAAAACCACAACCAGTGAAAGGATTAGACCTCTTCTCATAACCCCTTACCTCCCTTCTGATTTTTTTATGGACCATGTCCATTCTTTTTGATATAACCATTACCAATTACCATGCCAGGGAGAGGGAATAATTTTTGAGTTATATCCTGAGGAGTACTATTACATTGTTTTTAAAAGATTTTCTTCATTCTTGACAATGAAGCGCTTAAGGATGGAATATTTCTATCTGTTTTTAAGTTATTGTAAACTGCTACATTAAATTTGCAAATGTATTGTATTTTGCCATAACAGCAATGGTTATAAAATAAAGACTATGCATCCATTGCACGCAGTTTTCTAAGAAGTGTTGAATAGTCTATTCCAAGTATCTTTGCTGCCCTGGATTTATTGCCACCTGTAAAGGCAAGTACTCTTTCAATATGTCTTTTTTCAACCTCAGAAAGGGTCATATAAGGGGAATACCCTGCTTTGTCATCTTCTTTTCCTTCTTCGTATGATCTTATCTCTTCAGGGATGTCTTCTAAATTTATACAATCGCCTGAATTGTCCCGCAGTGTTATTATCCTTTCAATAGTATTCTCAAGTTCCCTTACATTACCCTCCCATGGATACTTCGTAAGCACCTTTTCGGCCTCTTTTGAAATACTTACAGGCACCTTTGAGTGTCTTTTAGAAAACCTCTCTATAAAGTATCTTATCAACAGTGGTATATCCTCTCTTCTTTCCCTTAGTGGAGGTATATTTATGGGAATGACATTAAGTCTGTAATAAAGGTCCTTTCTGAATCTACCCTCTTTTATCGCTTCCAGGAGGTCTTCGTTGGTTGCTGAAATTACTCTTATATCAACCTGCCGAGAAGATTTCCCACCAAGTCTGAAAAAGGTTCTATCCTGAAGGAATCGAAGTAGCTTTGCCTGCATCATGGGACTTATACTCTCAATCTCGTCAAGGAATACTGTGCCACCATGGGCAAGTTCAAAGAGTCCCTCCTTGCTGGAATAAGCACCTGTGAATGCACCCCTTTCATAGCCAAAGAGCTCGGATTCAAGTAAGTCATCAGGTAAGGCAGCACAGTTAATGGGTAAAAATGGCATTTTGCGTCTTCTACTTCCATAATGAATTGCCTTGGCTACAAGCTCTTTCCCAGTGCCACTTTCTCCACTTATGAGAACATTTACATCTGTATTTCTCACCTTTTTTATCATCTCCTTTACTGCACTGATAGCTGAACTAACGCCCTTAATCTCTTCCATGTAGTCTCTTTGATCAAGCCTTCTTTTAAGATCTACATTTTCCAGTCTCAGAAATCTATTCTCAAGTGCCCTATTGATAATCATCAGGAGATGTTCTGGGTCAAAGGGCTTGGGTATAAAATCATAGGCACCAAGTTTCATCGCCTTAATTGCAGTCTCAATTGACGAGTATGCAGTTATAACTACTACTATCAGGTCATTGTAAGCATCTCTTACCACCTCTAAAACCCTGAAGCCATCCATCTCTGGCATCATAAGGTCTGTAATCAATATATCGAAGGAATCCTCTTTGAGCCTTGATAGGGCATTAAATGCAGAATTAAAGGTTTCCACATGATACCCTTCATTGCCAAGGGTCTTTTTTATAACCCTTAACATGGTAAGTTCATCGTCAATAACAATTATTCTTCCCTTCATCTTCATGATTGATTGTATGGAAGTCTTATTATAAAGGTAGTTCCACTGCCACGGCTGCTTAGCACTTCAATCTCTCCATTGTGCTGTTCAATGATGCTATGACACACAGTGAGACCAAGCCCTGTACCCTCACCGGTTTTTTTTGTGGTGAAAAATGGATAAAATATCTTCTCCCGAATCTCTTCACTTATACCACATCCTGTATCAGATATCTCTATTAATAGTTCACCTCTGTCGCCCATTGAGGTTCTTACGCTGATTTCACCCTCCCTTTCTATGGCCTGGATGGAATTTAGAATGATATTTCTTATAACCTGTTCCATCTGCAATGGGTCAACCACAACGTTATTCAAAGAATTGTTCAGGTGTTTTGTAAAGACAATCCTTTTACCATCAATATTTCTTTTAAGTACTTCTATGGTTTCATCTATGATCTGGTTAATATCTGTTTTTTCTTTCCTCACTGGTGACTGTCTTGTATATACAAGGAGATCCCTTACAATTCTCCCACATCTTTTGGCTTCTGAAACCATTATATCAATATCCTCTAAAATAGGACTATCCGCTGGAAGCTCTCTCCTTATTACCTTTAGCATTCCCATAATGTTTGCAATAGGGTTGTTCAGTTCATGGGCAATGCCTGCAGTAAAACGGCCTATTGAGGCAAGACGTTCTGAGTGGTGAAGTTTCTCCTCCATGGTTTTTAATTTCTGAAGGTTTTCAGCCATATTGTTAAACACCTCAGAAAGAGAACCAATCTCATCTCTTGATGATATCTCTATCCTGTGTGAGAAATCACCACTTCCTATCTTCTCAGCACCTTCCTTTAATGCCCTTATGGGTGAAAGTATTTTTTTTAGAATCAATACAGTGGTGGCAATGGAAACAATAGCGATTATAGACAACAAAACAGCTACTGTAACATGGGCCTTTCTCATAATTTCTGGAAGGGTATCTCTTTTCATAATAACAAAGGCACCAAGTACTGTACCATCGCTATAAAATGGTAGTTTTATAAGCATAAAGGGTTCTGAGGAAACGGTCATGGCATTATCCTTTTCAGGGATTTTGTAACCAGGGTATAGTGAATCTAACGTGGATATAACGATTCTGTTGGAATTATCAACAATGCCTATATCCACTCCGCTTAAGGTTCTTATTCTTTCAACAAAGTTTGCATTCATCTCAATCCCTGTGGTGAGAGTTCCTATAAGCTGATCCTGATCGTAATACACAGGGGCAACAGCCTTAAGTATAAAACCATTGCTGCCCTTCTCAATACCTGTGCTAACATGTCCCTTCAGTGCCTCTCTTATAAGCTTATCATACCTTCTATCGATATAGAATATATCCGGGTATCTTGTATTTGCCACAACCATACCATTTCTGTCAGTAAGCTCTATAAACCCCACATTAAATGTTTCAACCAGTTGTCTTATTGCTCTCATGGGATGCTCCCTTTCACCAGCAAGTTCGGTATGATAAAATAGATTATCTTTCACCTGCCTGTCTTTTGAAAACAGAATTGCATAGTTCTTTATAGCCTTCTGATTATCTTCAATAATTCCTTCAACAAGGTTTTTAATCCCCTGAAGATAGCGTGTCTGCTGAGACATAAAACCACCCCTGATTGTTAAAAACAAAACGGGTATTATAGTAATTGTTGCTGCAATATTTACAAAGATTATGATGCCGATTATCTTTTTGTTTATTGATATATCTTTAAGTCTCTTTATCATCTTACTGGCGAAAGATGTTTCTTTACAATATCCTGGCCCTCTTTGCTCAGAATGAATTTTATGAACATCTCTGTTGCCCTGTCTGTCTTTTTAAGTGTAATTATATAAAGTGGTGCATAAAGAGGGTACACTCCCCTGGATACATTATCTGATGAGGGAGTGTGGTTATCAACTGAGAGCATCTTAACCTCCCTTTCCTCAGCGAAGACCTTGCTTGTAATCCCTATTGCTGTGGGGAAAACACTCACATAGTCAAGTAATTCCTTGTCCGTCCTCACAACTATTGCTTTTTTATACAGCAGTTTCAATTTATTATCTAACATGAGTATCCTTCTTACAGGTTCATCCATTTCAAGACAGTGCTTTCTGTATATTACAGCGATGGGTTTGTCAACCCATCCCAGATCCTTCCAGTTTTTTATCTCCCCCCTGTGAATCCTTCTTATTTCATCAAGACCAATATTCTTCAGAGGGTTTTTCCTGTTCACCACCACAACCTTTATATCCCTTGCTACCTCATGCATGACAAATTGATTCTTCATAAGATAATTCTTATCAAGGGGGCAGCAGAGCCCGCCCATTTGATAACGACGGTGTAAAATAGCTGATATACCATCAGCACATCCACCTCCCTGGACAATCATATCTATACCTGTCTTTTTCTTAAAGGCCACCTTAAGTTCTTCCATGGTTTTATAGGTAAGTATATGTGTGCCCTGATAACCAATGGTCTCAGCATGAACATTTAAAGTCACAAGGGTGAGGAAAGCAAGGCATACAACACATTGCAGAAAATACCTCGTTAACTCCTTTATCTTTATAATCATTCCTTTTCCATTGGTGTATAGATGTATGGTAGACCTATTATTCTTATATCACTCTCCTGACTTTTGAAGAACCTCTCTTACCTTTCTGAGCAGTTCCTCTGGAGTAAAGGGCTTGGAAAGAAAGGCTGTCTTTTCATCAATGATATGGTCTTTGTGTATATAATTCATGGTATATCCACTGATATAAATTACATCTCCCTTATATCCTTTTTTTCTTGCCTCATCAAAGACATCCTTACCACTGCAGCCTGGCATCACCACATCAAGAATAAGCAGGTCAAAGTCCCGAGGATTCTTTTTTAACCGCTCCAGTGCCTCAGGGCCACTGGATGTGGCAACAACCCTGTATCCATTATCCTTCAAGACCGAACAGATTGCCGCTCTCACATCTTCTTCATCTTCTGCTACCAGTACTGATTCTGAGCCTGTTAACCCAAAAACCTTGCCTTCTACTTTTCTCTCCTCTACTGGTTCTGATCTTGATTCTGATACAGGGAAATACAGTTTAAACGTTGTACCCATACCCGGCTCAGAATAGACATTGATATATCCGTTATGTTGTTTCACAATGCCATAGACAGTGGCAAGACCCAGGCCTGTACCCTTACCCACTTCCTTTGTAGTAAAGAAGGGATCAAAAATATGTTTCTGTGTCTCTTCATCCATACCCTTGCCATTGTCAGACACGCTAAGACAGATATACTCTCCCTCCCTGGTTACCCACCTGTGGTTCATTATGTATTCACTGTCCAGAAAAACATCAAAGGTCTCTATTACAATTTTTCCTCCTTCAGGCATGGCATCCCTTGCATTTGTCAGTAGATTCATTATAACCTGTTCAATCTGGGCAGGGTCTACATAGGCTGGTTTTGTATCTTTGAATATAAACTCCATATCTATATTTTCCGGTATAAGTCTTCTGATAATCTTCTCGAAGTCCATTATTACCTCAGAGAGCTTTATTGAGCGAGGCTGTAGTATCTGCCTTCTGCTGAAGGCAAGCAGCCCCTTTGTAAGATTGGCTGCCCTGTCAGATGCCCTTAAGATACTGTCAACCTTATCAATGAGTTCCTTATCCTTCAGCTTCATTCTAAGAATCGTGGAATACCCAATAATTGCTGTTAATATATTATTGAAATCATGGGCTATCCCTCCTGCAAGAAGCCCAAGGGATTCAAGCCTCTGTGACCTTAAAAGCTGATCCTGAAGTGACTTTTTCTCTGTAATATCCAGTAGTGTGCCAATCACTGCGGGTTTTTTATTATATATTGTTCTTGCGCCATAGACCTCAACATCAAATATAGTGCCATCCGCTCTTAATGCCCTGAAGGTATAGCTTACAGCATTAATCTCTCCATCAAGCCTTTGTCTTAGTTTTTCTTTAACCACAGGCCAGTCAGGCTTATATACAAGGTCCTTTGGTCCTAACCTGTCCACAATCTCCTTTCTGTCATATCCAAATATCTCACAGAAGCGTGGATTCACATATCTGAAGAGCCCATCCTGTATCAGATACACGCCTGCAAGATTATTCTCTACCAGCGATCTGAACTTATATTCAGATTCCTTTATAGCCCTGTCCAGTTCCTTGACCTTTACATATCTTCGCTGCAGTTCATATACTGCAAAGGACAATGAAAATGATATAAGTAAAAGTATTCCTAAGGCAACAAATCCATGCCCTCTAAATGCCTTTGTGAGCCTTTCTTTTGGCCACATCCTTATAGTTAGACTAAGGCCGTCAATGTTGACCTTCTCCTCAACCCAATTCCGTGCTGTACTGTCAGTACTTAATAACCTCTTTCCATTATTTAGTACCATGAGACCGTATCTATCATCCAACGTAATGTTATTCTTTATAAGAGGCAGAATACTGAAGACACCATTCAGATATCCTACTGCTTTACCATCAACAACAATGGGAAAATATGTGGCCACACCAAGCCCTCCCTGGAAAAGCTCGATTACCGATGTTATAGAAGGCTTCATTCTATTTCTGGCCCTCCTGAAGGCATCTCTTACTGAAGGCTCTTTATGTTGTAGTACATTCTTATCTAATGCGCCTTTGTTATTTTTTAAAGGATATACCCACCTGATATATCCATCTTTGTCTATGAAATTCAATGCCCTGAACCCACCGAACTTTTTATATACTGGCCCGACAATTGAAACAAACAGTTTCTTTGTGAGTTCACCCCTTCTAAAATGATATTCAAGGTGCTTATTGAGAGACTCCATAGCATATAGTCTTATTTTGATGGCATCCTCTACCCGAATGGCAGACTGTTTCAGGGAAGAATCAATAAAGATCTTGATCATCTCTTCTTCATGGGTTCTGCTCTTATGCCAGAGGGTAAAGACAATGGTTGATGTAAAGATAAGGACTAAAAGAGGAAGTCCCCTTCTAAATTTTGCAAGGATGTTAAAATTGAAACTAATTGTTCACCTCCGTAAAATGTAAGTCAATTAAAAGAACACACAGGCACTAAGGCACTAAAACATTACAGACTTTTTAAGAAATAAAATTATAAGAATATCAATAAATATTATAGCACAATTTTAAAGGTAATCTAAGTTTCTATACTCTCAAACACAACAGGAAGGTGTGTGGTGGAGGTCAACATTCCTGTACTTTTAGCTGTTCATACATCCGTGCATTCTCAATTGCAATGCCACAGACCTCAGCAAGGGATGTGGCAAAGTCGATTTCGTCCTCTGTGAAATGCCTTGGCACGCCTGTTAAAAGCCTCAGTACACCAAGGAGTCTCCCCTTTGCTAATATGGGTAGTGTAAGCATGCTCTTGATTCCCTCTTCAGCCATCTCCTTCTGATAGATGATACGGGTATCCTTTGACACATCGTATATTGCAACGGGCCTTAGCTGGAGGGCCTCTTTAACATTTGTTTCCTCATCAACCGGTCCTCTATTAAGATATCTTTCACTCAATCCATGGGCTGCCACGAGTTCAAGCCTGTCACCCTCCTCGTTCAGAAATCTTATAGTGGCTGCCTTCAATCCCATCACCTCAGGAAGTTTTTTCACAATGAGATTCAAAACCTCCTCCAGCCTCAAGGTTGAACTCACTGCCTTTGTGACCTCCTCAAACATCTTGAGATATTCCCTTTCTCTGGATATCCTGTCTTCAAAGATCCGGGCGTTGTTTATTGCAATGGCAGCCTGCTCGGCAATGGCTGTAAGGAACTTCATATCCTCCTCTGTATATCTCACTGGCTCAGAGGTATACATCCGCATCACACCCATAACATCATTTTTAACTTTCAGTGGTATGGACAGAATGGTTCTTATGCCCTCCTTAAGGGCCTCTTCCCTGTATCTTGCCTTTTTATCCCTTGTGATGTCGTATATTGAAACAGGCCTTCCTCCAAGGGCATCCTCAATGCTTGCATCAGAATCCACGGGGCCCTTGTTGACGTACTCTTCGCTAAGACCATGATATGCAGCCACCTCAAGCTTGTTTGTCTCTCGGTTAAGTAATCTCACCATACATGCCTTTACATTCATTACCTTTACCACATTGGTAACGATAAGATTTAAAACATCCTGCAGTGTTATGCTTGAACTGATTGCCTTACAGACACTCTGATAGCTCTCAAGGTATATCCTTTTATCGAAGATCTTCTCAGCACAATGCGGACACATGCCATGGGTGAAGACACCAAAGCCTGCCTTTGTGAGATATATCTCGATGTTTTCCCAGCAGTCGGTGTCTGTTCTTATCTTTTTACACCATGAACATATGGGGATCAGGTTTTTCTCGGGCATATATTTTAAAATCACATCTTGTTCAATGCTTTGTCAAATTAATATTATTAATCACATAATAAACCACCAAACTTTAGAGTCATATTCATAGCAAAGCAGATACTGAAGAAAATAAACCCTACAGTAAGAATCAGAAGTAAACAGTGAGCGGTGAGAGGAGACAGGGGCAGAGGTGGTTCATCAGTCCATTGATACAACAGGATTTAAATTGTAAAAAAACAGAGCCTTTTCAGCCTTCAGGTGATACACAAGGTTGTTGGTGTATGTTACTGCAGGTATTGCTACATGGCCTTCTTCACCACCTCTGCCCCTGTCTAGTAGATACTTTATCTGATTTCGCTCTGACTTTCAATACAGGTTCGGGTAGAGACTAATCCTGTGGATTGCTTTATTTTTGTGAGGCACCCCACCTTGTATCTATCTGTCTGTGACAGGTTTGAGGATAAATGTATTTGAGAAAGAATAACAAAAGATTATACAATAATTAAATCAACTTTTAAGGAGAACAGGCTATGAGAATCATAAAAACTGAAGAACAACTGAACAGTTTTCTTGATATCCTCAGGAAAAGGGCAGAAGGGATTAATCCTGAGATTATATCCACTGTATCAAAGATTTTAAAGGATGTTCAAAAAAGGGGCGACAAGGCAGTAAGAGAATATACAACAAGATTCGATCATTTAAAGACTCATCATCTGATGCTTAGCAGGAGTATTATTAGAAGATATGCTCGCAGATGTAACAATGAACTCAAAGAGGCTATTGCTGTGGCTGCACAAAGAATAAGAGATTTTCATACGCGCCAGCTTGAATATTCATGGAAGTACAGAAAGGATGGTATGGTCCTTGGTCAGATTATTACCCCACTGGAACGTATTGGTGTGTATGTACCAGGTGGCAAGGCATCATATCCATCCACTGTGCTTATGAATGTAATACCTGCTCAGGTTGCAGGTGTTAAAGAAATAGCCCTTTGTGTGCCCACACCTGATGGTGAGGTCAGCTCAGCTGTTATGGCAGCCATTGATTATTTAGACATCAAGGAGGTATATACTATTGGTGGTGCACAGGCAGTGGGGGCGCTTGCCTATGGTACGGAAAGCATAAAGAGAGTGGATAAGATAGTAGGACCCGGTAATATCTATGTGGCTATTGCCAAGAAGATGGTGTTTGGAACAGTTGACATTGATATGATAGCAGGTCCAAGTGAGATCCTCATAATTTCTGATACAAAGGCAGACCCTGAGCTCATTGCCTCGGATATGCTAAGTCAGGCAGAACATGATGAGTTTGCCTCCTCTGTAGTTATAACCACATCTGAAACACAGGCCAAAAGGATAGAACAGACAGTAAGTGGTCTTTTAAAAACCCTTAAACGGTCCAGGATTGCCTCTCTGTCATTAAAAAACTATGGTGCTATTATAATAACCAAGACCCTGAAAAAGGCTGCAGAGATAACAAACAGAATTGCTCCCGAACACCTTGAAATCATGATCGAAAAACCAGAAGAACTACTCCCACTGATAAAAAATGCTGGTGCTGTATTCCTTGGGAAGTGGACACCAGAGCCCCTTGGTGATTATATTGCAGGGCCAAACCATACCCTTCCAACTGGTGGTTCTGCAAGATTCTTCTCACCCCTTGGTGTTTATGACTTCATGAAGCGAACAAGTCTCATGAAATCATCAAAGACAGCATTAAAAAGACTTGCACAGGATATTATCACCCTTGCAGAGGCAGAGGGACTTGAGGCTCATGCAAACAGCATTAAAGTAAGGCTTAAGCGGCTTTGATATTAAATTACTATTGAGAAGCCATAAAGATACCTTTCATGAATTGCGAATCAACATGTCTTTCTGATACTCCTGTTGCACATATCAACATTGGTTGCGTTTTGCAACATTTAATGTTATAATTAACAATGTTCAGAAAAAGCAGTCTCAGGAAAAAGATTATACTCGGTTATATCACCGCACTACTGGTGATACTGATTGTAGCCATATTTATATT
>JALUSH010000238.1 GCA_027016675.1 Thermodesulfovibrio sp. | reverse complement strand
TCTTTATCAGACCTTCAAGCAGTTCGTGCTGACCAGTAATGAAAAGAGGAAAACCACAGCACACCTCATCATCTTCCTTCAACATGGTAAACTCTCTGCCAATGGCCTTCAATATCAGCACATCAGCCCTTACCATGGGTTGGGCCTGATAGGCACCTGTACAGCCCACATAGTATGCTACTTCTGCCTTCTCCGCTATCTCAATACCCCCTGGAATCCATGGCTTGTATCTTTCAGCAGGAGGTTGATTGTAGGGGTTTCCTGTATTCCTGATAACCTCTGTCATTTCAGTCTGTCCTCCCACAGGCCCAAGTCCTCTCTTAACCATTTCCCTTCTCAACAGAGGCCAAAGCCTCTGCGTATCAATACCAGCAGGGCAGACTTCTCCACAAACTCCACAGGTGGTACACTCAAAAACAGCCCTCGTGAAATCTTTAAGGAGTTGCTCAGGGATATCCCTGCCGGTGATAAGGGCACGGAGAGATTCTGTTCTTTCTATAAAATCCCTGTATATCCTTATCTTCTCAGAAGGTGAGATCTCCACTCTGCCTGTCACCTCCTGTACAGGACAGTAGCGCAGGCACTCTCTACACTGGGTACATGCCTTTATCTCGGCAATCTCCTTTCTACCAAGTCCCTCTGTAAATGTTCTTTTCATCAAATCCTGAATTCCTCACGTCTTCGAGCCTCTGTAACAGTAATAGGCGCTGTCATCACATGAGAAGGTAGATACAATAAAAGAACAAGACCAAGAAGATAATGAAACACAAACATCCCGCTATCAGGCACAGGCTGAAGGTTAAAACTAAATATTCCCGTAACAAAGGCCTTTACCTCGATGATATCCATTCTCTTTATATACCTCATAAAAAGGCCACTGAGACTTATAAGGATAAGCAGCAGAATAAGAAATAGATTACCTGGAGATATATATCTGCGCCAGTCAATTGATGCCCTGACAATCAATATATATACAAGACTAAATGGCATCACTATACCACTATACTTACCAATACATACGATATGACTCCACCAGGGTGGAAGCCCAATTAAGAGAAATCTGAGGTGAGCGAGAATCACAGATAAAAATGATATGTGGAACAACCACTCACCAAACCACAGGAGTTTATTAATCCTGAACAGCCTTCTAAAAAAAATTATATCAATAAAGGAAATCAGATATACAAGCAGTACTGGATAGGCGGCACCTCTCAGATAAATATTCTCTTCATTATCTGCTCTGCATAGCAGGATTACATTCTTAATACCCCTCACATATAAAATGACAATCACTATGTATGTGATGACAACTATAATCATCTAACCATCAATGGAATCCCTGTATGCACTTCACACTTATCTGAAACTATTCAAGCATAAGAGGCGATTTCATAAACTCTGTCCTCTGTGCAGACCTGACAGTATTTTCAAGGAGCATCGCTATGGTTACAGGCCCCACACCACCAGGTACGGGTGTAATGTAGGATGCCTTTTCTTTAACAGATTCAAACTCCACATCACCCACTATGGTGCCATTCTCAAGGACATTTATGCCTATGTCCACCACCACTGCACCCTCTTTAACCATGTCTGCCCTTATAAGCCCCCTCACACCTGTGGCTGAACATATAATGTCTGCCTGCCGTGTAAAATGGCCAAGGTCATGCGTGTTTTTATGACAGACCGTAACAGTGGCCTCTTTCGCAAGCAGCATGAGTGAAAGAGGTTTGCCCACAGCAAGACTTTTACCTATTACGACGGCGTGCTTGCCCTTCATCTCTATGTTGTGGTGTTCAAGCAGTCTTATAACTCCAAAGGGAGTACAGGGAAGGAAACTTGAGACACTTGGCATGAATCTGCATTCGTGTAAAAGCTCATAGGTGCCCTCTTTAAATATCTGAAAGGTTGATTCATCAGCTGCAAGCCTGCCCACAGAGATAGCCCCAAGTCCATCGATATCCTTCTCGGGTACAATCTCGTTAACCACCCTCCTTGCATTTACCTTTCTTGGTAAAGGAAAGAGCACAAGGAGTCCGTTAATCCTCTCATCCCTGTTTATCTCATGAATAACATTGAGTATCTCGTTTACAGAACTCTCAGCAGGTAATCTGAATTGATATGCCCTTATACCAACCTTCTTACATGCCTTGAGTGTAGCATTATAATAGGAAAGTGAAGATGGGTTTTCACCTACAAGCAGCAAACCAAGCCCCACGTTAATCCCAAAATCCTTCAGTTTTTCCACATCCTCTTTTACCTTTTCCTTGATCTCCTCTGCAAGGCTCCTGCCATCCATAATAATTGCCATAGATCTACCTCCTCAATCATCAGTTTTTTCAAGTTCTATTTTCACATTCTTG
>JALUSH010000237.1 GCA_027016675.1 Thermodesulfovibrio sp. | reverse complement strand
GTGCCGCATCAGTTGAACAGGATTTACAGATTTTTTAAATGTGATGATGAGATTGACCGACTTACCAATTCCTTCAACTACATGGTTGATGCCCTCAGGAAAGAGGATGCCCTTAGAAAACATCTTACATCCAATATAGTCCATGAATTAAGAACCCCCCTTAGTATTATGAAAGGCAATCTTGAGGCAGTGGAAGATGGAGTTATTAAGGACTCAAAGACTGTTCTGAAGACACTACAGACAGAAATAGAGCGCTTGATAGAGCTTGTGGAAGGCATTGACGATATAACAAGGGCTGAGGCGAGTTTTTTTAAAAGAGGCCGTCCTGAGAGAATTAATCTCAGGGATTTTATAGAGTCTGTATCATCTGCATTCCAGGGATTGTTCAGTGAAAAAGGACTTTTCTTGGAGCTGCAGGGAGACAGTGCCACCACTGTTACTACATATCCTGATAAGCTTCAGATAATACTGAAGAATCTGCTTTCCAATGCACTGAAGTTTACTGATAGTGGTGGGGTTACGGTCAGATGGAAAAAAGAGCGGAAAGGTATTTTTTCAATCACTGTAGAGGATACTGGAAAGGGAATGAACAGGGAAGAGGTTGGAAAAATCTTTGACAGGTTTTATAAAAACCCCTATTCAAAGGGCAGGGGGCTTGGACTTGCCATTGTGAAAGAATTGCTGGATACTATTGGAGGGGAGGCAGAAGTGGAAAGTAGCCCGGGCCAGGGTTCGGTTTTCAGGATTACTATAAAAGAGGCTCGGGAATGACAAAAAATATGTTCTGAAAATAAAAGACCAGCTGGTGGGGATGGGCCAGCTGGTCAATACAAGGGGGAGGGGTAGGGTCAGTGAGCTCCATGAATAAGTGCCGGGAGGCATCTAACACATACTATTTTTTCTTTACCTTCATGTATACAGGGTAGATAAACCCTGTCTTTATCATCTGTTCCACATATGAAACACTTTATCTCCATTATTCGTCCTCCAGTTCATTGATCTCTTTTACTATCTTTTCAGGATCAACATTGTGCATCATGGCGCCAAAGGCAATTGACTCAACCTTCATTCCTGGACACGTAAAACATCCGTTACCAAAGTACTTTTCAATGACCTTTGTAGCACCTGGTTTTTGTTTAAGTACATCGCCTATCACGGTATCCTTGGTTATTTTCTGTTTTGTCTCTGTCATGAATACCTCCTTGTAATTCTTTATTGTTGATATTATTATAGAACAGGATGAAGCTAATTGATATGATTTAGGTCATATTATACAGGGGCAGAGGTGGTTCGTCAGTCCATTGATGCAATGAGATTTAAATTATAAAATACACAGCCTTTTCAGCCTTAAGGTGATACATCAGGTTGCTGGTGTACGTCACTGTCGGTATTGCTACATGGCCTTCCTCACCACCTCTGCCCCTGCTTATTGTTAATTTCTGCCTGTTGCCTCCTGACATTTGACTGATGACTCCTCAGCATGCCGCATTCTTTAAGGCTTGAAATTGTTCTCGACTATAAATCTTTGAGGCAGGTGGGTTGTTAAGTTAAAATAAGATTATGAAAACGGATTTACTGGAAAAGATCAAGACTATACCTGAGAGTCCAGGCGTTTATATATTTAAAGATGCTATGGGAAGGATTCTTTATATAGGAAAGGCAAGGAATCTTCGTAACAGGGTTAAAAGCTATTTTACTTCCACAGAAAGGCTTGACCCGAGGAGAAGAAATATGGTCAGCAAGATTAAAGACATATCATTTACTGTTACAGATACAGAGCTTGAGGCACTTGCACTGGAGGCAAACCTGATTAAGCAAAACAGACCAAGATACAATATTATCTTAAGAGATGATAAGAATTATCCCTATCTGAGACTGGGTATCAAGGACAATTGGCCAGCTCTTGAAGTAGTAAGAAAGGTCAGTCGAGATGGAGCCATGTATTTCGGCCCCTTCATTCCTGCCTCATCTGTCTGGGAAACCCTTTCTTTTATCAGAAAGCATTTTAATATCAGACCATGCCGCTACAGTCTTGACAGGCCAATGCGTCCCTGTGTTCAATATCAGATGAAAAGATGTCCTGCCCCATGTGCAGGGCTTATAGACAGGGAAGAGTATATGAAATCCGTTAAAGAAGTGGAGAGATTTCTGAAAGGAGAGAGGAGGGAACTCCTGTTTGAACTCAGCAAACGAATGGAATTACTGTCAGAAGAACTGAGGTTCGAGGAGGCAGTACAGGTAAGGGACAGGATAAAGGCCATTGAGAGGTCTCTACAGAACCAGAAGGTGGTTGCGCCTGAACTGGGTGATATGGATGTGGTGGCCCTTTATCAGGAGGGCAGGGATACAATGTTTCAGGTATTTTTTGTAAGGAATGGGATACTTATTAGTGCAAAGGACTTTTTTGTGAAGAACACCGAATTTATTTCTACTGAAGAGGTTATGGAGGATTTCCTGAAGTTCTTTTATGCAAAGGATACCATACCACCTGAGAAGATACTTCTTCAGTACAGGCCAGTGTCAACAGGTGAGCTACAGGACTGGCTTACAATAAAGAGGGGAGCAAGGGTCAGCATTATACTGCCTGATGATGAAAAAAAGAGAGAGCTTATAGATATGGCTTTAAATAATGCCAGATTATCACTTCATACAAGAAGGGGCAAACTGACCAGTGAACTATTAGAGACAATGAAGGAGAGGTTGGGACTGAAATCTCTTCCTCGTGCCATTGGTGCCTTTGATGTCTCCACGGTAGCAGGTTCTCACTCTGTGGGTGCTTTTATATGGTGGGAAGAGGGGGAATTTAAGAAGGAACATTACAGACATCTACGAATCAGAACTGTTGAAGGTATTGATGATTATTCCATGATGGCTGAGATTGTCAAGAGAACCATCAAAAACCTCGGTGATAAGATTCCTGATTTGATTATAATAGACGGTGGAAGGGCTCATCTGAACACAGCCCTTAAGGCAGCCAAGGAGGTACCTGGTAAAGGTATAAGTGAAATAGATTTTATTGGCATCGCCAAGGAGCCTGACCGTGTGGTTTTGTCGGATGGTAGAACTATCTCAATAGAGGACAGAAGAGCTGACTCACTGCTTCTTCGCAGGATTCGTGATGAGGTTCACAGGTTTGCCATATCCTTCCACAGGAAAATAAGGACTGCAGGAATGAGAAGGTCAAGGCTTGATATGATAAAGGGCATTGGAAAGAAGAGAAAACTTGCACTTCTCAGGGCCTTTGGTTCAGTTGATGCCATAAAGAAGGCTACTGTGGATGAGATTGCCTCTGTTGATGGCATGAACAGGAGGATTGCCGAAGAACTGCTTAAGGAACTAAAAAAGGGAGAGGTAGAGGTTGCCTGAAATAAAAATACTACCAGAGGAACTTCAGAATCAGATTGCAGCAGGAGAGGTTATTGAAAGGCCTGCCTCTGTAGTAAAGGAATTGATAGAGAACTCTATCGATGCTTCTTCCACGGAAATAAAAATAGAAGTGCTTGGTGCAGGCATACGATGGATACTGGTAAGTGACAACGGAACAGGTATGGACAGGGAGGATGCACTCCTGTGTATTCATCCTCATGCCACAAGCAAGATCAGACACAGAGAGGAACTATTCAGGATAGAGACCCTTGGGTTCAGGGGAGAGGCACTTTCGTCCATAGCCTCTGTATCAAGGTTGACAATAAAAACAGGCAGGAAAGATGGAGACATCGGTACAGAGGTGATAGTAGAAGGAGGGAGAATTGTAAAGACAAGGAATATAGCCTACAGAGGAACAGCCATAGAGGTGCGTGATCTCTTTTTCAACACCCCTGTAAGGAGAAAGTTTCTCAAGTCCTTCAGAACAGAGGCATACCATATCATTGAGACCGTAACAGAGGCAGCACTTACCAATCCGTATATATCCTTCAGTCTCAGGATAGACGGAAGGGAGGTACTGAGTCTTCCCTCTGCCAGCGATATCAGGGAACGGATTCACCAGATTTTTGGTGAGGAATTTCTTTCAGGTCTTGTGGAAATCAGAACCCCTGAACTTACAATATATACCTCAAAGGAAGACAATTACAGGTCAAGGAGAATCCATCAATACATGTTTGTTAACAATCGACCTGTTAGGGATATAACCCTGCGAAGTGCTATTTACAGGGCATATGATAACATACTACCTTCGGGCAGACATCCTGTATTCTTTGTCTATCTCTCCATAGATCCAGGGGAGGTGGACTTTAATGTGCATCCTGCAAAAAGAGAGGTAAGATTTAAAAACAATGAATTTATTTACAGGAGGCTTTATCAGTGCCTTAAAGATGCCTTTATGAAAGAAACAGAAGATACTGTAAGAAGGGAAAAGAAAGATGCTTGTTCTATGGTTAGTAATTTTATGGTGAAAGCGTCTACCTCGGACCCTTCAGTAAAAGGAGAGATTTATACATTCTTTGAGAATCCAGATGAGTATAGAGCAGGCCGCATGGACTTCTTTTACATTGGTGATGTCTTTGTGGTCTATACAGATGGTGATACCCTTGTAATAATGGACCATCATGCAGCCCATGAAAGAGTGTTATATGAGAAATTAAGGCAGCCTGAAGAATTAAAGATATCCTATTTTCTTTTTCCAAAGCAGGTAAGACTTAATCCCAGAGAGTACAGAGTTATTATGGATTATCTTGATGATATAAGGGCACTTGGCATAGAGATAGATGATTTTGGTAAAAATACCTGCATTATAAGGGCTGTGCCGGATTTTTTATTCAATAGTGATATATATCAGATTATCACAGATACCGCCCAATCACTGATTGAGGGGACTGGAAGAAAAGAAGTTGAAACTATAAGGGAGAATCTTGCAAAGACTGTAGCCTGTCACAAGTCTGTAAGGGGTGGACACCGGTTAACTGAGATAGAATTAAGGGAATTGCTGAAAGAGCTTGAGAGCTGTGAAGACCCAGAACACTGTCCACATGGCAGGCCAACGAGGATCAGGTTCACCATAGATTCATTGAGGAGGATGTTTAAAAGGGAGTAGGGATTTATAATGAGACAATAGGCTAAATGGAGTGAAAGACTGTTTTGTTGACTTGATTTCGTATTTCATGTTATTTTACAAAAATGAAAAAAACAGTTCTTAAAATTTTGATACTATGTCATCTATTATTAATCCCTTCAATATATGCCTATGCCTTTGATTTGCAGGGTATACAGCCACTACATCCCTATGGAACCTTTTCCACATTCAGTGCATACAGTTTAGAAAAAGATAACTGGGGAGTTGGTCTTTTAACAGAAAGATCTATTGACCCTAATTTTTATCGATTTACGCTTGTTACAGCCTATGGAATTACGGATACTATAGAGATTATAGGAAATGTGCCCTTTGTTCTGGACTACTTTAATGACGAGGGTGTAGAAGATATCAGTATTGGATACAAACAGAGAATTTTATCGGAGAGTCAGATAGGCCCCACTGTATCATACCTGTTAACATTTTCAGTGCCAGGCAAAGAGAAGTTTTCTTATGAGGGGAGGGCAGGCGCTGGAATAATAGTGAGCAAGAGGATGGGACCTTTCCTTGGTAACATTAATCTGCTTTATTTTAAGCCTACAAATGCTTCGCTGGAGGATGAATATCAGTTAAGATTGGGCTTTGATATGGCAGCAGGGCACAATTTTAACCTCCTGGCTGAACTGCTGGTTAAAAAGAGCCATTTTTCTGAGAAGATTGACCAGGTGGAGGGGCGGCTTGGTTACAGGGTGAAGGTTTCCTCGGGGTATTTTGGTACCCTTGGGCTTGGGTATGATTTTAAGAACAGAGAGCCCGAGGTAAGAATATTTCTGTCATTGAGTGTTGTACTTCCTGTAAAAGAAAAGAAAATCAGAAAGATATATGAGGAGGAATAATTGATGAGAAAGGCTTTGCTTCATTTTTTTATTGTAATATTTTGTTTGCTTTTTATTAATGATATAAATACACAACTATTGGCTGCTCAGGTTCCAGAGTCGTTTTCAAGTATTGTTAAATTAAGAGCAAAATCTGTAGTAAATATAAGTACAACAACAATAGTAAAAGAAAAAGCACAGGCGTTCCCCTTTTTCCCTGGATTGCCCTTTGATGATGAGAGGATTCACAAGCGCCGTTCCCTTGGGTCGGGGTTTATAATTGATAAGGAAGGATACATTTTGACTAACTATCATGTGATTGATAAGGCACAGGATATAAGAGTGAGATTGTGGGACGAATCTGAATACAAGGCAGAAGTGATCGGAAAAGACCAGAAGACCGATATAGCACTAATAAAGATTAACACTGACAAAACCCTTCCTGTAGCTCCACTTGGTGATTCAGATCTACTTGAAGTGGGTGATTGGGTTGTGGCAATTGGAAATCCCTTTGGTCTTGGACATACTGTTACAGCAGGTATCGTTAGTGCCAAAGGAAGGATACTGGGTGCAGGCCCTTATGATGATTTCATCCAGACTGATGCAGCAATAAACCCTGGCAACTCTGGAGGGCCTCTTTTTAATCTAAATGCAGAGGTTGTTGGCATAAATACAGCAATCTTTTCCACATCAGGTGGGAATATAGGTATAGGTTTTGCTATACCAATCAATCTTGCAAAGGACATAATTATTTCTCTGAAAGAGAAGGGATATGTAGAGAGAGGCTGGCTGGGTGTTACGGTGCAAAAAATAACACCCGATATTGCGAAGGCTTTTGGATTGGAGGAAGCAGGTGGTGCACTGGTAGCTGATATTACAAAGGGGTCGCCTGCTGAAAAAGGTGGACTGAAACGTGGCGATGTTATAATAGAGTACGATGGAAAGAAGGTAAAGGATATGTATGAATTGTCACGGTATGTGGCCTCAACTCCGATTGGAGCAACTATACCAGTGAAGGTATATCGTGACGGGAAGCTGATAGAGTTGAAAATAACAATAGAAAAATTGAGTGAACAGACTTATACACCTGAAACCTTTATAGAAAAGGTCTTTGGTATGAGAGTTAAGACACTTCATCCTGCTATTGCCGAGCAGTATGGTATTAAAGACGGCGGAGCCATAATGGTTACAGGGGTTGATGAGATGAGTCCTGCCTCAAGAGAGAATATAAGGAAGGGAGACATAATACTTGAGGTAAACAGAAAACGTGTTTCCTCTGTAGAAGAGATGGCTACTTTGCTGAAAGATATAAGAAGAGGTGAAACAGTTATTATGTTGTTAAAGAGAAATAGTGGCTATATCTTTGTAAGTCTGAAGGTGGAGTAGAAAGATGTTTGATCTCGGAATGCAGGAACTGATTGTAATATTTGTTGTGGCACTTCTTGTATTTGGGCCGCAGAAGCTTCCCGAATTAGCACGTTCCCTCGGAAAGGGTATGGCTGAACTCAGGAAATCATTGCAGGGTATCAAGGAAGAGATTGATTCTGAAATGGGGGAGATAGAGAAACCTATAAAGGAAGAACTGAAGGATATAACTAAGGATATCCCTTCGGCACGAGACTTATATGATATTGATAAGATTATTAAAAAAGATGAGCCAGTAGAAACTGATGAGAAAAAGGGTGTCAACAGTCACTCCGAGGGGGTAAAGGAGTAAATGGTTGATGATAAACTCCCCCTTACTGAGCATCTTGAGGAACTCAGAAGGCGGATCTTAAAATCACTTCTTGCGGTTGTAATAGGTTTTGGACTGTCTTTTGG
>JALUSH010000236.1 GCA_027016675.1 Thermodesulfovibrio sp. | reverse complement strand
TGATAATAAATATCATGGAAAGGTTTAAAAACATAGGTCTGAAGCTTACACCCCAAAGGGTGGCAATACTGGAGTATCTTGATGGTAATACCTCGCATCCGTCTGCAGAGGATATCTACAGGCATGTTAAGGAGAGGTTTCCCATGATCTCCTTTGCCACGGTGTACAATACCCTCGAAGCGCTAAGGAAGAGAGGATTAATTCTTGAGTTGACCATTGATCCTGACAGAAAACGATATGATCCCAACATACATCCCCATCACCACCTTATATGTTTGAGGTGCAAGAGTGTGGTGGATGTTAATCTTGAGTTTGATGTTCCTGTTCCTGATGATGCAAGGGGCAAGTTCGAGATACTTGGTAATCATATCGAGTTTTATGGTATTTGTGAACAGTGTAAAAAGAAAGGAGGTGATGATAATGGCAGTCTTTAAATGCGAAAAGTGTGGTGCTACAAAAGAGGGCAGATGTAAACCAAAAAAATGTCCCAAGTGTGGTGCAACAGGTACAATGAAAAAGGAGGTTTAACACCTTGTTTTTGGTATTGACAGGTAACACAAAATGTGAGAGAATTTAACTATTGGAGGAATGCCTGATGTGTATGGAATATTCAATGAGATGCATGTGTAATAGCAGGGAGGCAAGTTTTAATTTCCGTGAGGAGATAATGCCTCCCGAGGTGATAAGCAGGGTATACTGTCCTGAGTGTTCCAGGGAGATCAACTTTGATCCAGACAGTATGCTTGCTGACAATGGCTGGGTGATTGAATATGATATGGATGTAGCAAGATTCTCTGCTCTGAAAACCCCGCATTTATTGAAGGAGGAACTCACACCAGCTCTGTTGTTCGATGAAGGATATGCCACGTGGCGTGGTGTCTATCCTGGTGATCATATTGACAGTGCCAGAGAGCGTGAAGAAATAGTGGCACTTGCAAGAACCGATCCACGCGCTTACCTTGAAAGGATTAAATCCTGGGGCATCAAACGTATGGAACGCCTCAGGCAGGAAGGATGGAGGAAGGCAAATGAAGGGTAGAGACTTCAATGACAGGCCAGCCTGTTCATATAAGACCATGCCCTTTCCTACAGAGGTTACATGTCCTCAATGTGGGGCTGAGATCGAGATATGGAGTGACGAAGAGGAGACCCATTGCAGGCTCTGTGGGTATGTGGTTTTCAACCACGAAAGATACATAAACTAAGGAGGAAGTTATGGCAGTAACCGATGCAGTGGAAAGGGCAATAAAGATGGAGACAGATGCAATGAAGTTTTATAAGGCAGCTGGAGCAAAGACCTCACATCCCCTTGGGAAAAGAATGTTTGAAAGCCTTATTAAGGATGAGGCACGTCATCTGAGACTTCTTGAAGAGATTTTAAAGGGCCTTGATATCGATCCCCATGTGCAGTGCCTTGGTGATGTGAGAACTGTTTTTTCAGATCTCAGGGAACAGATGATGGAACGTATCAGTGCAACATCAGACGAAAAGGAGGCTATAAAGATAGCCCTCGAGATGGAAAAGGAGGGATATAACTATTACAGGGATGTGGCAGAAAAGACCGAGAACTCCAGGGAAAAGAAACTGTTTGAGGTTTTGACAAAAGAGGAAGAAAGGCATTATCAGATCCTCAATAATACTTACAGTTTCCTTGAAGACACTGGCAACTGGTTCATGTGGGAGGAGCTAAGCATAGTTGAGGGAGGATAAATATAGTATTTTGATTCTTGAATATGGAGCTGTAATTTTTATCCGAATCTTTTATAAACCAGCAACTAAGAACCAAGAACTCATACTGGAGGTGTGTGGATGAAGGCTGTTGAGATCAAACCTGGAATCTACTGGGTAGGAGTAATTGACTGGGCGGTAAGGGACTTTCATGGCTATGTTACGCCAAATGGTACGACATACAACAATTACCTGATAATGGATGATGAGATTACCCTGGTGGATGCTGTTAAGTTCGATTTTGCAGAGATTGGGGTTGCCAATGTAAGGTCACTTATTGATTTTTCCAGGATCAGGAATCTTGTTATCAATCATATTGAAAACGATCATATGGGAGCCCTTGGGATATACATGAAATTAATGCCTCAGGCAACCATCTATACCACTGCTAGAGGAAAGCAGGGTATGGAGAGATTTTTTGATATAAGCAAGTGGGACATCAAGATCGTAAAGACAGGAGACGAGTTGAAGATCGGGAAATATACGCTTCAGTTTATTGAAACCCCTATGCTTCACTGGCCTGACAGCATGATGACCTATGTAAGGGAGGCAAAACTCCTTATCTCCCAGGATGCCTTTGGCCAGCACCTTGCATCAACGGCAAGATTTGATGACGAGTTTATAGAATGTGCCTCTTATGCAGAACTGGAGGATGCCGTGGTTGATTACTATGCAAACATCCTAATGCCCTTTGGAAGGCTTATCAAAAGCAAGATCAAACAGATCCAGGAGCTTGGTATTGAGGTTGATATGATTGCGCCAGACCATGGGGTCATCTGGAGAAAGGAGCCGGAGAGGGTCATGCAGATGTATCTCGATATGGCAGAGGGCAGAACCAATCTCCGCGTAGCCATCGTATATGATACCATGTGGCATAGCACGGAGATAATGACACAGCCTATCATGCAGGGCATAAAGGATGAGGGAGTGGATTGTAAAGTGATAAAACTCAGGGCAACCCCAATGAGCGTGGCAATTAAGGAGTTCTGGAAGTCAAGGGGGCTGCTTGTAGGTTCGCCAACTCTCAACAATGAGGTCTTCCCATCAGTGGCAGAGTATATAACCCATTTAAGAGGACTGAGGCCAACGAACCGGATTGCCGGAGCCTTTGGAAGCTATGGCTGGGGAGGTGGGGCAGTGAAGTGGCTCTATCAGGAGTTTCAGAACATGAAGCTTCCTGTAGTGGAGCCAGGTATGCAGGTTCAATACAGACCTTCTGATGAAGAGATTAATAAATGCTATGAATTCGGAAGAAACTTTGCTCGCGAGGTTCGCGAATATCATAAAAAATTCCAGTAAAAGGAGGTAGTTTCCATGCAGTACAGGTGTACGGTCTGTGGGTATATCTACGATGAGGAAAAGGAAGGAACATCTTTTGATCAGCTGCCTGAGGACTGGACATGTCCTGTCTGTAATGCACCCAAGGACGCCTTTGAACCTGCTTGAGGAAAACACAATTATTAAAGGTCAGGTGGTAGAGATGCCTCTGGCCTTTATGAAAGAGCAAAATACGATAAAATTAGTCCACTTTTGGAAGAAGGAGGTGTAAATAGTCAAAACATAAGTTTGAAGCGAGTTGAAGATTGTAACTTAAAATCCTTTGTTGTTAACAAAAACTAAAAACAATCAGGAGGTGTATTATGGGAGAGAAGAGTTTATTCTGTGGTATTAACAGGCCGGCAGATCCGGCAAACATGACAGACCTGGAGAAGAAGCACACACCCGTGATCGAGTGTCCAGACACGGTGAAGGCAGGAGAGCCCTTTGAGGTGAGGATCAAGGTGGGTGAGATGCCTCATGTAATGGAAGAAGGTCATCATATCCAGTGGCTTGAGCTCTATTCAGGCCAGAATCAGTATATCAGGATTGACCTTACACCTGTATTTACAAGACCAGAGGTAACGGTAACCCTTGTAAAGGGTGGAAAGCACAGGACATCCACTCTCAGAGTGGTTGAAAGATGTAATCTCCATGGAACATGGGAGGCTATGAAGGAGATAACCGTCACTGAGTAAAAGGATTTAAGATTGCAGATTTAATTATTGAAAGTGGAAAGACTGTATCTTTATGAGTTCAGGTTTGTTTTAGATAGAATTCCGAGAGAATGGTCTGCCTTGCAGGCCGTATTAATAACCAAACAATAACTAACAATTAACTTAAGGAGGTATTCTATGACAAAGGAGGATATTTGTTGCGGTTTAAGAGTTGGGCAAAAAGTGCCTGATTTTGAAATTGATACTTATGAACCAAGCAAAGGAGACTTTGGCAAGTTTTCTCTAAAGAAGGCAAAAAAGGCGGGAAAGTGGACGATACTCTTCTTTTATCCTGCTGATTTTACCTTTGTCTGAGCTACAGAGTTTGCTGCTCTGGCAGAGCAGTATGAGCGGTTCAAGAAGATGGGGGCAGAGGTTGTTTCTATCAGCACAGATACCCAGTTTGTACATCTTGCATGGCAAAGGGATGAAAAACTCCTTGAGAATGTGAAGTATCCCATGGGTGCTGACCCCACAGGCAATGTCTCCAGGATGTTCGGGGTCTATGATGAAGAGACAGGACTTGCACTCAGGGGTACATTCATAATCAATCCTGAAGGAGTGATATTGAACTCTGAGGTGAACTACTACAATATGGGCAGAAATATTGATGAACTGATGAGGAAGTTCAAGGCCAACCTTCATCTGTCAAAACATGCTAATGAAGGTTGCCCTGCCAAGTGGAAGGACGAGGGTGACAGGACGCTCAAGCCATCTGCAGACCTCGTGGGCAAGGTCTATGAGGCATTACAGTAGAGTTGGATCAGGGTTGCGAGAATTGAAAGGAGGTGATCAGATTGGCAGTCAAAAAGGCAGGTGAAAAATACAGATGCAATGTCTGTGGAAATGAGGTCGTGGTGACAAAGGCAGGAGGTGGGCAGCTTGTATGCTGTGGCCAGCCCATGGAGTTGATTGGTGAAGAAGTTTAAAAAAGTTTTGAGTTGTGAATGTTGAGTTTTAAGTTTCTAATTCAACTAAAAGCACTAAGAACCAAGCACTAAAAACTATTTCAGGAGGTGTATATGATGACAAAAACAGGGAAAAACCTGCAGGAGGCATTTGCAGGTGAGTCGCAGGCAAACAGGAAATATCTTGCCTTTGCAAAAAAGGCAGAGGAAGAGGGTTTCCCCCAGGTGGCAAAACTCTTCAGGGCTGCTGCTGAGGCAGAGACCATCCATGCCCATAACCATCTCAGGGAAATGGGTGGCATCAAAAGCACAAAGGAAAACCTTGAGGCAGCGATCAGTGGAGAGTCTTATGAGTTCCAGAACATGTATCCTCAGATGATTGCTGATGCCAAGGAAGAGGGAAATGATTCTGCCATAAGGACATTCCATATGGCCAACGAGGTTGAAAAAATACATGCAGAACTCTACAGGAAGGCACTTGAGAATCTTGGCAAGAATGAACCAGTTGATTATTTTGTATGCGAGGTATGTGGTAACACTGTTGAGAATGAGCCACCAGAGACATGTCCCATCTGTGGTGCAAAAAGAGAGATGTTCAAAAGGATTGAGTAGATTAGTAGATGAGTAAATGAGTGAATGAGTAGATGGGTGGAGGGGTTAGCAGTGAGCAGTAAGAAAGGCCCTCCGAAAAATCGCAGATTTTTCGGAGTAGAGAGAGGTGGTTTTATCAGGTCTTGATATAAAGGGTTTAATCTTTACCACCTCTCTGCCTGCCTGTACAATCTTATGCAGAGGAGGATAGACATGGACAAAGACAGTAAGGGTCCGGTAGTAAGGGCTGGAAATAGAAGCCCTACCAGACTCGGTGGTCAGGCAATAAGGGACTGGTGGCCAGACCAGTTGAATCTCAGGATTCTTCACCAGAATCCTTCCCTGATCAGACCCACTGAAGAAGGGTTCAATTATGCTGAGGAGTTCAAGAAACTTGACCTAAAGGCCCTGAAGGAGGACCTTTATACTTTAATGACAGACTCACAGCAATGGTGGCCTGCTGATTATGGGCATTATGGGCCACTATTTATTCGACTGGCATGGCATAGCGCTGGCACCTATAGGGTCATAGACGGTCGTGGTGGTGCATCCAGGGGCAACATACGCTTTGCACCACTGAACAGCTGGCCTGATAATGTGAATCTTGACAAG
Organism: Thermodesulfovibrio sp.; assembly: GCA_027016675.1. Taxonomy (GTDB): domain Bacteria; phylum Nitrospirota; class Thermodesulfovibrionia; order Thermodesulfovibrionales; family JdFR-85; genus JAADHP01. The sequence continues at coordinate 1,849 of JALUSH010000236.1, read as the reverse complement.
GCCCGCAGGCTACTCTGGCCTATCAAGAAGAAATACGGTAACAGGATTTCCTGGGCAGACCTGATAGTCCTTGCCGGAAACTGCGCCCTTGAATCCATGGGGTTCAGGACATTCGGATTCAGCGGAGGCCGTGTGGACATCTGGGAGCCGGAAGAGGAGATATACTGGGGGCCTGAAACGGAGTGGTTAGTGGATAAACGCCACAGCGGTGAAAGAGAGCTTGAGCGTCCCCTTGCCGCTGTTCAGATGGGCCTTATCTATGTGAACCCTGAAGGTCCCAATGGCGAACCCAATGTACTTGCAGCTGCCCGCGACATCCGCCAGAGTTTCAGGCGCATGGGGATGAATGATGAAGAGACTGTTGCGCTCATTGCCGGTGGACACACCTTTGGCAAGGCCCATGGTGCTGCTGACCCTGCCAGATATCTGGGTCCTGAACCAGAGGCAGCTCCTATTGAAGAGCAGGGGCTTGGCTGGAAGAACAGTTATGGCACAGGCAAAGGCGCTGACACGATTACCAGTGGTCTGGAAGGTGCTTGGTCTTCTGCTCCAACCAGGTGGGACAACAGCTACCTTGATATTCTCTTCCGCTACGACTGGAATCTACAGAAGAGTCCGGCTGGAGCATGGCAGTGGGTTCCAACTGATCCTGCTGCTGCGGAACTGGTGCCTGATGCCCATGACCCTACAAAGAGACATCCACCCATCATGTTCACCACTGACCTTGCACTGAGGATGGATCCTGTATTCGGGTCTATCTCAAAGCGTTTCCATGAAAACCCTGATGAATTAGCAGAGGCATTCGCACGGGCGTGGTTTAAGCTGACACACCGTGACCTTGGGCCGCGCTCTCGCTATCTTGGCCCTGAACTCCCGGAAGAAGAACTGTCCTGGCAGGACCCACTTCCGGGTGTGGATCATGAATTGATTGATGATAAAGACATGGCCATTCTCAAATCTAAGATACTTGCATCAGGGCTGACCATACGGGAGCTGGTATACACTGCATGGTCATCCGCGGCGACCTTCCGTGGCTCAGACAAGCGTGGAGGCGCTAACGGAGCACGCATCAGGCTTGCTCCTCAGAAGGACTGGGAGGTCAATCAGCCGACCCAGCTTGCAAAGGTGCTGGATATCCTTGAAGGTATCCAGAGGGAATTTAATGCCTCATGCTCTGATGGAAAGAGGGTCTCCATTGCCGACCTGATTGTTCTTGGAGGCTGTGCAGCCATAGAGCAGGCTGCAAAGAATACAGGGTACGACGTGGAGGTTTCCTTTGCACCAGGCCGTACTGATGCCTCGCAGGAACAGACGGATGTGCAGTTCTTTGCAGTTTTTGAGCCTGTGGCAGACGGGTTTCGTAACTATCTCAAGAGCGGTATCACTGTGCCTGCTGAGGACCTGCTTCTTGATCGTGCACAGCTTCTGAGCCTGACCGCCCCTGAGATGACCGTCCTCATTGGAGGCATGCGTGTACTGGATGCCAACTTCGGACAATCACGGCATGGGGTTTTCACAAACCGGCCAGGCGTGCTCAGCAATGATTTCTTTGTGAACCTCCTTGATATGGATACAGAGTGGAAGCCTGCTCCAGATTCAGATGATCTATATGAGGGACGCGACAGGACCACGGGAGAACTGAAGTGGACCGGTACCTCTGTTGATCTTATCTTCGGATCAAATTCCCAGCTTCGTGCACTCTCAGAATTCTATGCCCAGGATGACAACCAGGAGAAGTTTGTCAAGGACTTCGTGGTTGCTTGGAACAAGGTGATGAACCTTGACCGTTTTGATCTTCTCTGGTGGTGACATAAGAGGGTTTTTGATGACTTATCACAGGGATAATAAA
>JALUSH010000235.1 GCA_027016675.1 Thermodesulfovibrio sp. | reverse complement strand
CACAAGAAATAAAAAAGATGAGAATTTAGAGATCAATAATAAAGAGTGGAGGATCAACAGAAATCCACATAAAATCGAGTTTTCAGATTTACTTTCGGGAAAGCACGAAAAAATTCCTGACGAACAGGTAGTTAATAAAAACATCAATAATAAGCCTGTTATTTCAGTGGAAAGGAAGGCACAATCTGATATCTTCCAGAGTAAAGATAAAGATGTGAGAGAAGTAAAAGACAATGGTGATAATTTGATCAGACAGATAGTTGTTGATGCTGAAAATGGCGATAGAGAAAACGATGCACAGGAGGCCTTTATCAGAAAAGATGATCAAACAAAAGTACATAAGGCAAGGACAAAATTAGAGAATTCTCACATCTTCCAGAATAGTAGTGAGAGGGTGAATTTCAAGCTTGAGAATAACAGTATAATGCAAAAACAGGTGGTTAAAGATGCAGGTTTGAACCGATTGCAGGAGATGGAGGTTGTAAAGGACACTCCAAAGCCACAGAGTCTTAATCTTGTACTGGAAACTGAAGGTTTAGGGAAGATTGCACTCAGAGTAGCAGTGCATAACAACCTTGTGAGGGCTGATTTTGTAGCCAATCATATAAACAGTATCATACATATACAGTCGAACCTTTCAGACCTTTTTGCATCGCTTTATCGTGAAGGTCTCATGCCAGAGGATTTCTCCTTTTATCTTGGTGACAATGGCAGAGAAAACCATAAGGATCAATATAAAGATAGATCAGAGGCCTCTATGAATGATAGCAAGTTAAAGATTAAAGAAGGACTCAGAAATCATCTTTACAATGTAAGCATAAAGGCGTAGAAAAAGGAGGAATCATGGATGCCATCAGTCAGAGCATTGACAAACAGACATTTTTAAAACTCTTTACGACTCAATTGAAGTATCAGGATCCGTTGAACCCTTTAGAAAACACCGAGTTTACAGCCCAGCTTGCCCAGTTCAGTTCCCTTGAACAGTTGATAGATATAAACAGTAATCTTTCAAGCATTATCAACTATCAGGACTCACTGAATAATGCCCTTGCCACAAACCTGATAGGTAGAAGTGTTGTAGTTGATGGCAACAGGATACAATATAATGGTTCTGAAGTAAAAATAAAATACACCCTGAGCCAGCCTGCCACCTCTGTAAAGGCTGAGATATTCACAGAGATGGGAGAGCCTGTAAGGACAATCTCTCTTGGTTATCAATCCGCTGGTGAGGGTGAGATTCTCTGGGATGGAAAGGACAATAGCGGTAATTCTGTACAGGAGGGTTCATACAGGGTTCAATTGAATGCTACTGATGAGGCTGGCAATCCTGTTGATATTGTGTCAGATGTACAGTCAAGGATAATCGGGATAAAATTCGAAAACAACATAACCTATCTAATACTGGAAAACGGAATGAGGGTTTCCCTATCCGAGATAAAGGCAATTAACGAAGGAGGTGTCTAAGATGTTAACAGCATTGTATTCAGCCATCAGTGGGTTAAGTGCCAATGGTATTGCCCTTTCCGTAATCGGAGATAATGTTGCTAATATGAATACTGTGGGGTTCAAGGGAAGCAGGGTTTCCTTTGGTGATGTGCTGAGTCAGACTATCACGGGCATTGCGGGTAACTCGCAGGTTGGTAGAGGAGTGATGGTAAGCGCAGTGACCCCTTTGTTTACACAGGGCTCTTTTGAGACATCTGCAAGCGCACTTGATATGGCAATCGATGGTGAGGGGTTTTTTATTGTAAGCGATGGTACTGGCAGATTTTACACACGGGCAGGACAGTTTACCCTTGATAAAAATGGCAAGATCGTGAATCCTGATGGCTATGCGCTGCAGGGCTATCTTGCCGATGCCTCTGGTAATGTAACAGGTACAATTGGCGATATGGTTATATCAACACAACAGGCCGCAGCAAATCCCACCTCACAGGTTAATTTTACGATTAATCTGGATGCAAGGGAATCAGTGCCTTCTGCAGCCTTTACACTGGATAGCAATGGTGATGGTATAAATGATGACCCTGACAATTATAATTTCTCCACCCAGATCACTGTTTATGATTCTCAGGGAAACGCCCGAGAGATTACGGCCTACTTTGTAAAGACAGCAACCAATGCCTGGACAGTACATTATGTGCATGAAGACCCATCCTCACCAGGAGAACTGGTGGATGCAGGAACACAGGACCTTTCATTTGGCCTTAATGGTGAATTAACAGATGATAACTCCTCTACAGCAATTAGCTTCACCTTTGGTAGTGGCATAGTGGCTCCACAGGATATCTATTTTAACTATGGAACTGGTACTGCTGAGGGTGGTACAGGACTGGATGGTACCTCACAGTATGCTTCAGAGTTTGCTGTGACCAATCTTACACAGGACGGATATGCAGCAGGTGCCCTCAAGAATATCAACATTGAACAGGACGGAATGATCACAGGCATATTCACGAATGGCCAGACACGCATAATAGGACAGATTGCCCTGGCAAAGTTCGCTGCTCCAACAGAGCTAACAAAGATAGGCAGGAATCTTTATGGAGAATCCTACTCTTCTGGTCAGCCAATAGTAGGGGCTGCCTCCTCAGGAGGGCTTGGTAGGGTACTGAGCAATACCCTTGAGATAAGCAATGTGGATTTAGCAGAAGAGTTTATCAAGATGATCTCTGCACAGAGGGGCTTTCAGGCAAACTCCAGGATTATTACCACCACGGATGATCTCCTCCAGGAGCTGGTCAATCTTAAGAGGTAATCCTCTGCAGCCTCTTTTCATGGTTTGAAAAGGGGCTGCTCTTTGCTTGTAATTATAGTTACCCATATACAGCGATAAAGATGTTATGCTGAATCCTGATCTTTGTCATGATATGCCTGTCAGATTCTGACTTCCGCCAGAATGACAGTTACTTGTCATGCCGAATTTAGTTCGGCATCTCCTCTTTATAGTCAGAATGAACATGAACGAGTCCCTGAAACAAATTCAGGGTGACAAGTATGGACTGTTTATCAGGTTAAATAGAGATGCTGAAATGAATTCAGCATGAGAGTGCCTGCTCACTGTTTTATTTTTCTTCGGTACCCCTTGCCATTACTATAACTTTCAATGTTTACCGGACAGTAGTGTCTTGATATAATATATGAAGAGAGAGATGATAAAAGTAAGGTTCTATTATAAAGAGGGCTGTAGCCTCTGTATTGCTGCAGAGGAGATGCTTAATGGATTGGAGGAAAAATACCAACTGTATATTGAAAAGATCGATATAACCTCTGATGATGAACTCTATGAACTTTACAGATACGATGTGCCAGTTATAGAGTTGGAGGATGGGAGTGTCTTCCATGGAAGGATAAAAAGAAAGGAGATACTTAAAAAACTTAATGAGTTAAAAAATAAAAAGTTCGCTTAGAGACTAATATACTCAAATCCTATAGCAACTGAATTCCTGCACTTAATAAAGTTTGTAAAAGAATCCCACCTATCTGGGTGTAGTTTCCATGAGAAATCGTCTCATCCTTTTGAATATCTCGATGTATTCAGGGCTCTGATAATCACGATAGGTAAACTCATGGGGTCTGAACGAGCCTTTGCGATAATACAGTGTTACCTCTGCATAAATTCCCTTTCCAAGATAGATTCTATGGGCATAGTTTTTGGTAGTGGCAAGTACCACCTTGGATGGTGTTACATACCCGGGGTCAAGATTGATCTGACGTTTTCCATCGTGGGATAGCCGTTCTTCCAGGGTGTTGGTATAGAGCTTTATATCTATTATCCTGGAAGGGTCTATTATCAATTTAAAACATAAGAACCTTCTCTGTATGGGCCAGCCAAGCTCTTCTCGATAATATTCAGTATGATTCCATAACCACTGGGGACTTTCAAATAGTATTTCTCCAAATTGCTCTTTCAGCAGTTCCTTTGCCTTATAAAAGTATTCCACATTGTTGTAGAGAGTAGCTACAAAGAGCAGTGCCTTTTCAGGCTCTTTAGGTGTTCCCATCTTATTCGTTTCTTAAAATATCTTTTATGGCCTTATAGACCGAAGAGAAATCATCCTGCCCCAGACCTCTGGCCTCAGCAAGGCTGTAAAGTTCTTTAGAGATACTGCCCATAAAGAGCGGTATTTTTAACTCTCTGGCCAGATCCTGCAGATAGTGAAGATCTTTGTAAATCAGGGATACAGAGAATTGGGTGGAAAAATCATTCTGAAGAATCTTATCCCTTTTTGCATTAAGGACAAGGGAATTCCCGGCTCCGGAACCAAGGATTTCAACAACGGTTTCCTTTTTTATCCCCGAGTTTTCACCCATTATAATTGCCTCGGATAAGGTTGTCATGAAGGCGCCAAGTACAAGATTGTTGATGAGTTTCATCTTCGATGCAAGCCCTCGTTTTTTCAGATAGAATATCTTTTCACCTAACTTAATAATCAAAGGCCGCACAAACTCATAGGCATCACTGTCGCCACTTACAAGGATGGTCAGTTTACCAAGTGATGCAGGCACTACGCTGCCAAGCACAGGGGCCTCGATATATTTTCCCCCCCTGTCTTCTATGAGTTTGTAAAAATCTATCACATCTCTGAAGTGGTTTGTGGTGGTATCTACAATGACCCTGCCCTTGAGATTGGCTGTAAGTATGCCATTTTTCTGGGTCAGAACATCCCTGACCGCATTGCTGTCAAAGAGATTCAGGAAAAGTACATCCACACCTGAGACAAGCTTTGCAGGATTCTCTGCCACAGGGGCACCAACTGTCCTGGCCTTCTTCTTTGTTCTGTTCCACAGAGTAAGCTCAACACCTTCGGATATAAGCCGTTTGGCCATTACAGAGCCAAGGCTGCCAAGTCCTATAAATCCTGCTCTCAATGTGCCCTCCTATTCTTTTATTGTTATGTAGATATATCCTCCGCCTCTGTAAACAAGAAGTAGTACACTTTCATTCTTTTTCAGCTTTGATACAACCTTTTTGTAGTCCTTTATACTCTTTATACTTTCACGGTTTATTTCCTGAATTACATCGTTTCTCTTCAGAACCTCATAGGCAGGGCTTTCCTCCTCAACACCTGTTACCACCACACCCTGTACCTTTTCGGGTATGCCAAGGCTTTCCCTGAGATCAGGGGTGAGTTCCTGAACATGGACGCCTCTGAGAACATTTTCCTCTGCTGTCGCAGCAGAAGATATGGTTTCTTCTTCAGGGAACTCCCCAAGGATTACATTTAGGATCCGTTCCTTTCCCTCACGGATGATCTTTACCTGGACCCTCTTTCCAGGAGGTGTATTTGCAACCATATTTCTCAGAGAGGTGGAATCCTTTACAGGCTTGCCATCGAACTCAATGATAAGGTCTCCTCTGCGAAATCCTGCTTTGTCAGCAGGACTATCCTTTACCACATCAGTTACAAGGGAGCCCTTTTCTTCCTTTATACCAAAGTGTTCTGCAATCTCAGGGGTGAGGTCCTGTATGGTAACCCCGAGCCATCCCCTGATGACCTTTCCATATTTTATAATACTTTTCATTACTGCCTTGGCCATATTTGATGGGATGGCAAATCCGATTCCCATATAACCACCACTGGTAGAAAAGATTGCAGTGTTTATTCCCACCAGTTCTCCTTTTATATTTACAAGGGCGCCCCCGGAGTTGCCAGGATTGATGGCAGCATCAGTCTGGATAAAATCCTCGTAATCAGCAATGCCAACCTTTGATCTACCCACTGCACTCACTATTCCCATTGTAATAGTGTGACTGAGTCCAAAGGGGTTACCCACGGCAAGAACTATCTCTCCCACATGAAGCCTGTCAGAGTCTCCCAGTTTCAAAGCAGTCAGTCCTGTGGCATCAATCTTTATCACGGCAAGATCTGTTTTGGGATCAGTTCCAATCACTTTTCCTTTGAACTCCCTTTTATCCTGCAGTATAACCTTTATTTCATCAGCATCCTTGATTACATGGTTGTTTGTAAGAATATAACCATCATCTGTCACTATTACCCCGGAGCCGAGTGCAGAAGAGCGATATTTTCTTTTATGACCAAAGGGAAAGTCACGGCCAAAAAACCTCCTGAAGAAGGGGTCGTTAAAGAACTCATCAAATGGAGTCTGACGAAGGGTGATGGTTTTTGTAGTGGAAATGTTTACAACCGCGGGTTTTACCTTCTCTGCAACCTCAGAGAGTGAGGCTGATAGTTTGCCAAGAAAATCGGTTGTTTCCCTGGATATTCCGGTATCCTGGGCAAGGGATATCTCCTGTACATTGAACCTGGATGATATGAATAAACCAAATATTAATCCTATGATAACGAATATAATAGCAACTGAAAGAACCTTTCTTTTTGACATCCTGAAGCCTCCTTTAAGTGATAATAAGATATTGTAACTTATTTAGTTTTTTATTTAAAAGGGTTACTTTTTCCCGAATTTCCCCTTTGAGTCACTGGTCAGGCAATAGGTATAGCCTTTTCACATCATTCTCGTAGGCCATCCATGGCCTCCTCCGAGGTGAAAATCAGGTTCACCCTCCTGGTGAACCTTTAGTGATTTTCAAAAACCGTTCAAAAGGCTATACCCATTGCCTGTTATTATTCAATCCACTGATTTTCTATCGCTAATTTCCGGTGTGCTTTGGTGACATGTAATAAAAAGAGCGTTGGGATTAAACTAAATCTGCCATTCCTGGGGCATGAAGATTCGTTCATAGGTCATAAGGGCGAATCTGTCTGTCATGCCAGCTATGAAATCACAAACAATTCTGTGACGTTGTATCTCGTCAGAAGGGACTTCTCTGCAGCCGGTAAGCTCAAGATGTTCAAGGAAGTACTCATAGAGATCAGTAAGCACCTTGCGTGCCTTGTAGAATTCTCTTTTGATATGGTCACTTTCATATACTTTCTCAAAGAGAAAATCCCTGAGCCGGTAGATTGCTTCTGATATGGTGGTGCTCATATTAATATGCTTATAGTCTATCTCAATTGTAGAGAAGATGACATCCTTTACCATGGTATCGATTCTCTTTGAGTATTCATTTCCTATAACCTCTGTAACCTCAGCAGGTATCTCGCTTCTTTTAATGACCCCTGCCCTGAGCGCATCATCAAGATCATGGTTTATATAGGCAATAATATCAGAGACCCTTACAACCTGACCTTCCAGGGTCTCTGCAAGGCCTGAACGGTCTGAAGGGATTATTTCACCTTTCCCTTTTGAGTGGGTAACAATGCCGTTTCTTACCTCATAGGTAAGGTTCAGTCCCCTGCCGTCCCTTTCCAGGCTGTCCACTACCCTGAGACTCTGCTTGTAATGATCGAAACCACCTGGATGGATTTCCCTCAACACAGCCTCACCTGCATGTCCAAAGGGTGTATGCCCAAGGTCGTGCCCCAGTGCAATGGCCTCGGTAAGGTCCTCGTTAAGCCTTAGTGCCCTTGAGATTGTGCGGGCAATCTGTGAGACCTCCAGCACATGGGTCAGGCGTGTGCGGTAATGGTCACCCTTTGGGGCGAGAAATACCTGGGTTTTGTGTTTGAGTCGTCTGAATGCCTTGGAGTGTATGATTCTATCCCGGTCGCGCTGAAAACAGGTTCTTACGGTTCCTTCTTTCTCAGGGATAAGTCTGCCCTTGCTTTGAGAGCTTTTTTTTGCCCTGGGATGTAGTATCCTCTCTTCTATCTCTTCGGTCTGTTTTCGGATGGTCTTTGTCATAGACTGGATATTAAAGGTGATAGGTTAATAATGGCTAACAGAACCGTTACGTATGGTGCCGAAGGGGGGATTCG
>JALUSH010000234.1 GCA_027016675.1 Thermodesulfovibrio sp. | reverse complement strand
TGAGCAACCTGTTGGATTCGGTTACATTCACCACCGGGTTGTCGATAGCCACGGCCCTTCTGATATCTATGGGTATCCTCCTGTATTCATCGGTTATATCGACAAAAAAGACCTCTCTGTACAGTGAAAGGGTTGCATCGAGGCTGAGTCTCTGGATTCTACTCAGGGTGGTCTCGTTCAGTTCCGGGTTGTGGGCATAGAACCTGAACTGGAGGGCATAGTCCAGTGTTACATCAAGCCAGTGTGTCCTGTAGAGGAGGTTGATGGCTGGGGTGATGGTGGTGATGTACTCCTCTTCCTCATCGGATGGGGTGAGGAAGAGGTTGTCGTTGTACTCTCCTCTAAGGGTGAGAGAGGGAGTGAGTCTCAGTTCTGCATAGACTCCCTGTGAAATAAGAGTGACGAAAAAAAATACAAATATTATTGTGGCCCTGTGGCTAATCCTTCTTCTCCTTTGCTCTGTACCTTTCATAGAGATAATAGTAGTTGTCGTTAAACCTGTCCACTTTGGCCCCATTGTATACTACACCCATAACATTTGCCTCCTTTAGGAGTTGTAATGCCTCCTCCAGACTGCTTAAAGGGGTAAATTCCTCCTTCACCACCAGTATCACACCGTCCACCAGGGAAGCAAGGTGTGAGGTTTCGGCAAAGGGTAGAAGAGGTGGAGAGTCGAAGATTACATATCTGTTGGACTGGTGGTGCTTGAGTTGTTTCACCAGACTCTCCATCTTTTCTGACATCAGCAGTTCTACAGGATTGGAAGGTGTTTTCCCAGCCGGCAGTATCGCGAGTCTGTCTATCTCAGTTGTTATAAGGACCTCATTGATATCTACACCATTTAGGAGGCAATCCACCAGGCCTTTGTCCATTTTTTTGTTGAGATATCGATGAATATCAGGCTTTCTAAGATCGGTCTCCACAAGAAGCACTGAATGGTCATACTCTTGAGCAAGGGTTATTGCCAGGTTAAGGGCAGTTATGGTCTTACCCTCAGAGCCAATAGAACTGGTAACAAGTATTGTGTTCATAAAATTCTTCCCCTTTGTTATCCTTACAACCCTTGACTTCAATTTTCTGTACTCTTCTGCAACAGGGGAATGTGGTGAGTTCAGGGTGACCAGATAGGGACTTGGACTGAAGGGGGTCCTTTCAACCAGGTTATTTTCTGTTAGGGGTATAAGGGTATCCTTTTCATTCTCCTTTTCGGATTCCCTTATTCTGGTTGCCTTTTCTAAGGCCTTTTCTATTCTGCTCATTTTACACTCCTTTAAGGGATATGGGTTAAATTATCTCCTTTATTGACAAGAGATAATCACTCAGGTTGAGTTTGGAAAAAATCTCATCAACGTAGGTGAGGCCAAGGAATTCTATCGCAAATACAGATAATATAAAACACATATAGAGAGTAAAGATTGTAAACAGGACAATGTTCTTCCTCCTGCTTTTGGCCTTCCTAACTGGATCTTCTATGATAGGTATCAATGCCAGGATATCTCCTCCTAAGGCCTTTACTGTTTCTGTTGTCTTTACCGTTTTATCAAAGTAATCCAGCAACAAGAGAAGTGAAAATGCCCCACCTACTCCACCAAAGATGCCCAAAAGGAGTATCCTTTTTCTATCAGGGCTGACGGGTGTAAGGGGAGTTACAGCAGGTTCTAATATTTTAAAACTCTCTGCCTTGTCCTGTACCTCCATCTGCTTTGAGACCTCAGACTGGCCGAGTCTGAAGAGAAGTTTCTCGTATATCTCTTTGTAGGTGTCCCTCTCTCTCTCCAGATCAGCGAGTTTTTTTCTCTCAGCAGGTATATCTTTAAGGTAGGATTTTTTTATGGCTATTTCTCTTTTCAGGTACCTCTCCTTTGCTTCAAGGGCTGCCATATCAGATTGGATCTGGGAGAGACGTTCCTTCAGTTTAAGGTATATTGGATTTATTGCAGACATTCCGGTTGCAGTGGATTCGCCAGTCCCATTCCTTCTCTCATTCACACTCTGCATTTTTTTCTTCAGAGACTCTATCTCTGCCTTTAACTGGATCACCTCAGGATAGTTTTCAGTGTACTTCAACAACAGATCATGGAGTCTTTTCTCCAGAAGAGTAAGTCTGTCTGCATAACTCATCTCACCTTCATCCAGCAGCGCAACAGTATAGGGCTTTTCACCCCTTAGTTGTTCTTCAATCTGCCTTTCTTGCGCATTCAGTTCCATCTTCTTGATCTGGAGTTCATCTAACTCCTTCTGCAACCTGTCAATATCTGATACGAGAGTCCTCTCGTCCATTGCTATTATTATCCCTTTAGATCTTCTGAATTCCACAATCTTTCTCTCCGCTTCGTTTATCCTGTCTTTAAAAAACCTTATCTGTTCCTTAAGAAAACGGTTTGCACCATAGGCTTCCTGCCTCTTTGCTTCAAGGTTTTCCTCTATGAATAA
>JALUSH010000233.1 GCA_027016675.1 Thermodesulfovibrio sp. | reverse complement strand
ATCTTGAAAAACTGGAAGAATACATTGATAATGCAATCATGATATTGAATAGCAATTATAAAAAATTTGACTCAATAAGACTTTCTGGCATAAAGGGTCTCAGCAGTGAGACATCAACCTCAAAGGTTGCAACAGATATGCTGAAAAGATACAGGATGCTAATTCAAAGCACCAGTGCTGCAAAAAACAGCTTGCCTGAACTCCAGGAACTGATAAGAAAAACAGGGCATGACATCACTGAACTGGCAGAACATCTTTCAAGTTCAGAAAGAAAGATTATAAAAAATACGATTGTTTCAACAAAAAGAAGCCTCATAATTTCTGTAATAATTTTTTTTGGCGGCACTGTTATTATAGGTATTCTGGTCTCTGCTCTGGTAATAAGACCCTTAAAGGAACTTGAACAGAGTATGAACAGCATTGCTTCGGGCAAATTTGAAATGCTCTCCATCAGTTCTAATGATCAGGAGATAGTCTCCTTAAAAAATGCCTTCGAGAGAATGATTAAGGAGATATTTTCACAAAGAGATATCATACGATCTGAAAAACTCACATCCCTTGGAACCATGCTTGCCGGTATAGCCCATGAGATCAACAATCCCCTCTCTAATATATCCACATCAGCAGAGATACTCTCTGAGGAACTTGATGAAGATGATAGAGAGTTCAAGAAGGAACTCATCAACCAGATTATTCAGGAGACAGACAGGGCAAGAGACATAGTGAGGTCTGTTCTTGAATATACAAGGGACAGGGCATTCAAGAAAGAAGCGATCAATGTTTCTGATATGATCTCAGAGACATTGAGGTTTATCAGAAGTGATATTCCACCACATATAACAGTTCAGATACACGTGCCTGATAACCTTGTTATAACAGTGGATAAACAGAGATTCCAGCACGCCCTCCTTAATATTATCAAGAATGCAATTGACTCCATGTCTGACAAAACCCGAGAGGGAAGACTGGAAATAAAGGCATATCAGACTGATAAAAATCTTGTGAATATAGAGGTTTCAGATACAGGAGTGGGAATTAGTAAAGATGCGCTTCAGAAGATCTTCGACCCTTTTTTTACAACAAAGGAAGTGGGCAGAGGCACTGGACTGGGACTGTTTATTACACACAACATTATAAAGCGGCATCATGGCAGTATCTCTGTAAACAGCACACCTGATATGGGGACAATATTTACTATAACACTACCAAAGGAGTGATCTATGAGTGAACAAATAAAGATACTGATTGTGGATGATGAAAAGATTGCCATCAGGAATCTTCAGCATGTGCTTAAAAAAGAAGGATACATTGTAAAAAGTACAACAAGTGGACAGAATGCCCTGAAGATGTTAAACAGAGAGGTATTTGATGTGGTACTTACTGATTTAAAAATGGAAAAAGTAGACGGGATACAGATACTGAAGAGAACAAAAGAGATCAGCCCTGATACTGAGGTAATCATGATTACTGGTTATGCAACCGTTGAAACTGCTATTGAGGCAATGAAACATGGTGCATATCATTATCTGACCAAACCCTTTAAGCTTGACGAAGTTCGTAAGGTGGTAAGAGAGGCTTCTGAGAAAGTACTTCTCAAGAAAGAAAACAGACAGCTTAGAGATAAACTTGAGAGTCTTACAGAAGAGGTAATGATTATTACCCAAGACCCCCGGATGCTAAGAATACTCGATACAGCCCGTGAGATAGCTCCTACGGATTGCAATGTCCTTATCACGGGTGAAAGTGGTACAGGCAAGGAGCTCGTCGCACGCTATATACATAGTTGTAGCAAAAGGGCTGACAAGCCTTTTATTGCAGTGAACTGTGGAGCATTTACAGAAGAGTTGCTTGCCAATGAACTCTTTGGTCATGAAAAAGGTGCCTTTACAGGTGCCACATTCTTAAAACAGGGACTTATTGAAATGACTTCAGGCGGTACACTCTTTCTGGATGAAATAACCGAGATGAGCCCCTCCATGCAGGTTAAACTTCTGAGGGTTATTCAGGAAAGAGAATTCTACAGACTGGGTGGCAGAGAACCTGTAAAGGTAGATGTAAGGTTTATTGCTGCAACCAATCGGGATATCCAGAGCGTCCTTGAAAGTGGAGAACTGAGACAGGATCTGTATTACAGGCTTAATGTTGTTACCCTTTATCTCCCTCCACTTTCAGAGAGAAAAGGCGATGTGCATCTGTTGAGTTACCACTTTCTGAAAAAATACTCTACTCTCATGGGCAAGGAGGTTACGGAGATTTCAGAAGATGTCATCAATATGCTTTCAGCATACACCTTCCCTGGCAATATCCGGGAATTAGAAAACATTATCGAAAGAGCTGTGGCTCTTTGCAAGGGTGATACCCTGCAGATAGCTCATCTTCCAGAGGACCTCAGAGGATTCAGCATAAAGACCTTCAGAACCTCAGAGGGCAGAATGCCCTCCCTTGAAGAACAGGAAAAGAATTATATCCTATGGGTATTAAATGAAACAGGCGGAAACAAGTCTGAAGCTGCCAGAATCCTTGGTATAGACAGGGTCTCCTTATGGAGAAAACTCAAAAGATATGGAATAGAGAATTAGCCTGTTGCATATAGCAACATAAAAAATCTCCTCCAATCTCTGCCTTTTATGTTTTTCCTTTAATATCAGTACGTTTCACTTCTGGCATCCTATTTGCTTATTTAATAATAGGTTGGTTACAAAAGGCATACAAATATTTACTAAACCACTAAACTAAAGGAGGTATATGATGAAAAGGTTGATCAAAGATTTTGAGGATTCAATGGCAGCAGCTGCCTTTGCTGAGGCAGGTGATTTCAAGACAGCACAAAACATATTAAATGAAATGAAGGAATCAAAGGAAGAGATAAAGGCTGTAAAGGTAAAAGATGAGAGAATCGAGTCCTTCATGAAAAAACATGACAGAACAGAAGAAGCCATAGTTTTTGCACAGGCAGGTGAGCATGAATATGCAAGGGAATTGATCAAGAAAGGACAGGAGGAAAGAAAGAAGATACTTGTTGTGGGAGGCGAGGAAGGATTCTCTGAAAAACTCGTTCATTATGCAATAAGTATGGCTGAGAGAATGAACCATGATATTGTTGCCCTAAATGTTGTTCCTGTTGGTAAAAGGCTGTTTTCATTTCTTAATGAGAAGGTAAAAGAAGAACTCCGCAAAAGTGCTGAAACCGCTGTTGAAACATTTAAACTCAGGGCTTTAGAAAAACAATTGAACTTTGACCATTCTGTAAAATTTGGTGATTTTGATCGTGCCATTCGAGAGGCACACAAGGAGCATAAAAGGGTTTCCTTTGTCCTGGCAGAACCTGAACAGGTAATTGAAGGTAATAGTACAAAAAGAACAAGCATACCTGTCTTCTGTCTGGCTCAGGAATCCTGAATAAAGGGGGGTGGCATATGCCACCCCCAGCCCCGCCTTGTAGTTTAATATTTTTATCAGATTTTATTTAAATGAACGGCTGTCTTTCCCTGTGTGATGATCATCTTTTTATGAGATAAGCGAACTTTAGATTATACAAAATTTAAAAAGGAGGATTATGGATGCTAACACCTGAGATGATTACGGTTATGGCTGTGCTTGTAGCTGCAGTATTTCTCTTCATTGTTGAGTGGGTAAGGGTTGATGTTGTTGCCATTATTGTAATGGTAGCACTTCCACTGCTTGGTCTTGTCAGTGGAGAGGAAGCTTTCATGGGACTCAGCAGTAACGCTGTTATCTCTATTATTGCAGTTATTATTATTGGTGCAGGACTTGACAGGACAGGCATTATGAACAAGGTGGCCAGACCCATCACAAAACTTGCCGGCAACAGCGAATCAAGGCTGATAACCTTTGTTTCTGCAACAGTGGCGGTAATATCTTCCTTCATGCAGAATATCGGTGCTGTGGCCCTTTTTCTTCCTGCCACACAGAGGGTATGTAAGAAGGTCAACATCTCTCCCTCAAGGGTATTGATTCCAATGGGTTTTCTTGGCATTATAGGTGGCTGTCTCACTCTTGTAGGCTCAAGTCCATTGATTCTCCTTAATGACCTGATGGCACCCAAAGGGCTCAAACCCTTTGGACTGTTCGATGTAACACCTGTTGGTATTGCACTTGTGGTAGCAGCACTGGCATACTTTATCACTATTGGTCGCTTTATATTGCCGAAGGGCGGAGAAACAGAAAGCAAACAACTAATTGATTTTGGAAAGATCTACTACACTGCTGATGGTCTGTACGAATTGAAAGTACCTGAGATTTACAATGATTCAAAAACCCTTGAGGAAATGAATATACGGTCAGAGTACCTCGTCACAGTTGTGGCCGTCGCAAAGCACAAAGAGGAGAGAAAATACTTTGCCCCTACAAGGAATATGAGACTGTCGCCTGGTGATGATATTGCTGTTCTTGGTCCTGTGGACAATGTGAAGAGGTTTGCTGAAGACTTTGGTATGGAGATGAAGGAAAGACTTGAAACATTTGAGGAGGAACTCTCTTCCACTTCAGCAGGGCTTGTAGAGGCAATTATACCACCCCGTTCTGAACTGGAAGGTAAAACTCTCAGGGAGATCCATTTCAGGGAAAAGTACCAGGTTAATCCTGTAGCAATACGAAGAAGAGACAGGATATACTATGCAGGACTGTCTGATCTGGTGCTTCAATCTGGAGATATTCTCCTTCTACATGGACTTCTGGAAAAGTTTGCCATATTGAAGGATTCAAATGTCCTGACCTTCATTACGCCCTTTGAGGCAGAGGTAATGAAGACCCATAAGGCAAAGGCAGCTGTGTTCTGCTTTGCCATTGCACTGGTACTTGTTATATCAGGACAGGTTAAACTCTCAGTAGCGCTGATGACAGGTGCGCTGGGAATGATCCTTACAGGGGTTCTCAGCATTGACGAGGCATATCATGCTGTGGACTGGAGAACCGTCTTTCTTCTTGGAGGGCTTATCCCACTGGGAGTGGCAGTTGAAAAGACAGGCACCGCAGCGTATATAGCAAAGCAGGTTTTAAGCCTTCTTGGTGAGGTATCCCCTGTGGTGTTACTTACAGTAATTGGCATATTGACATCCATCTTTACCCTTGTTGTCTCAAATGTGGGTGCCACAGTCTTGCTTGTCCCACTGGCGATTAACATGGCTATGGGCGCAGGGGCAGACCCTCGTATGGCAGCCCTTACAGTGGCAGTTGCTGCATCAAATACCTTTGTACTGCCCACCCATCAGGTCAACGCCTATATCATGGGACCAGGTGGCTACAAAACTGTGGATTATCTCAAGGCAGGCTCAGTAATGACCATTCTCTATCTTGTTGTAATGATAGGTGCAATGTCTTTATTTTACGGACTGTCTGGATAAACAAGGCAAACACGCCAAGAAGGGCACCATGCCCCTCTTGGCTATTAAAGAACTATCCGTCATATGGTCCTATTTCACAACAAGCACTGAACAAGGAGACAGGGCAATCACCCTTTCAGCAACTGAACCCATCAAAAGCTTCTGCAATCCTGTTCTTCCATGGGTACCCACCACTATAAGGTCAGCCTTTTTTATCTGGGCAGTTGTTGTGATTGCTTCATAAGGTGTACCTGTCACTGTAAAGGTCTCTATTTCTATACCCTCAGAGCTTGCGATCTCCTTGACAGCATTCACATGTTCTTCAGCCTGTGTGATATATTCCTCCTTTTCAGCTACAGAGATTGCCAGGACCGTACTACCACATCTCTTTGCTATACCTATTGCCTCACGGGCAGCTTTCTCACTGTATTCAGAGCCATCAGTAGCAACAAGAATCCTTCTACAGCTTAGCTCCCCGGCACGGGGAACAACAAAGACATCACAGGGTGCACCACCTATAACAAGTGCCGTTACACTTCCCATCATGAGTCTTTTTATCCCGGACCTTCCCCGTCTGCCCATTATGATTACATTTGCATTAATCCTTTCTGCCTCTTTAATAATGAACTCAGAGGCATTTTCTCCACGGTGTGCTATAATTTCACAGGTTACCCCTTCCTTATCTGCCTGTTCTTTTACCTTCTCAAGACTAACTCTTGTCTGCTTTTCAATCTTCTCCACCACCTCAGGGCCATATATCTCAAACTCTGGGTTTGTTTCTACAACAGAGATCACATATAGCTTACTGTTGCATCTCTGTGCAAATCTTATTGCCTCCCTTACGGCTCCAGAGCTGAACTCAGATCCGTCAGTGGCAAGGAGTATGCTTTTTATTTCTGTTATTGGACATACCTCTGTGTTTGCCATATCAGTGCCCTCCTGTTATCATTCCACTTGCTGCAAGAAGCAGTACAATTATCTGGATTATGAGTATCACCACATAGGGAGTATCTTTTTTCTTCACGAATGATGGTAGAACAGCAATCATACAGATAACTGTAGCTGCAGAAAGGATTACAATGCCAAGAAAACTGACCACATCACCATGGTTCAACAGGGGAACCCAATTCCAGCCCGTAGGCATTCCAGTATTCTCAACAAATTCATGAACCCTCTGGTTCCAGTATTCAGGGATTTTACTGACTGGCACGATATTGGGCAGCAGTCCAAGAACATACACGAAAAAACCAATTATAAGGATTCCCAGTCCGCTCAGTCCAACCTTCTGCAGAATAGAAGCATATTTTAATTGTTCTTCTGAAGGCCTTGTTCCGTTGCTCATTCCATCACCTCCATATTCCCAGGCCTTTTAGCAGAGCCCTCAGGCCTGCGAGAAAGAGAAAGCTTACAACTATCCATTTCACAGCTTTGGGCTTTGCCTTTGCCAATATTTTAACACCAATCCTTGTACCAAGCATCATTCCAGCCACAGAAGGAACTGCAATCAATGGAAGCACAGCACCTTTGTTTACATAGACCCATGCAGCAGCGGTATCAGTGATGGACAGGAGAAATACACTTGTGGCAACAGAGATCTTAAGTGGTGCACCAAGCAGAAGATTCAGCACAGGCACATTGGCCCAGCCTGCACCAAGACCAAACATTCCTGCCATGAATCCAATGAGGGTAAACAAAAGCAGTCCAAAGGGTGTGCGATGAATCTGCCAGTTGATCTCTTTTCCCTGTGATTCCTCAAAATAGATTCCCGAGATCTTCAGTGCTGATGAAAGGGTGTCAGGCTTTTTTACCTCTGGGAAATCAGACCTTTTAGCCGTGGCCATGATAATCACAATAGCAATAATGGTTGCACCCAGGGCGGTCTGCACCACATTTGTGGGAAGTGCAAGACCTACCATGGCACCAAAGATGGAACATGTGGAAGCAATCAGCGCCATTGGCAGGGCAAGTCTCAGATTTGCAAGCCCCCTTCTCAAAAGCCCCGGACCTGCTGAAAGTGCTCCTGAAAGGGCAACAAGAAGCCCTGCTCCTCTAACAAAATCAAGATTAAAAGGAAAAAAACTACTCACTATCGGAACAAATAGCACTCCACCACCAACTCCAGCAACTACCGCGAGAATTCCAAGTAAAAAGGTGAATATAAAAAGTATTATCGGCCACATCCACCAGGCAATCGAGGACCCCTTCTGTACAACCTCCTGGGTCTCTTCACAGAAGCCAGCCGAGACAAATAAAGAACTGAAAAGAACCATAGTAATGAATACCAGGAACCATCTCCAGGACTTAGACATCTTCAGAGCCTCCTTTGAAAAGCTATTTAAACGTTTAATATTGCAACGATTGTGTTTCAAAAATTAACTGACTGCTATGATAATCCTTTTAAATCGTAGGAGTCAATATGAGAGTGATTTTTTATTTTAATAACTCGATAAAGTAATATTAATACTTATATCTTCAGAACATAATATCTCAGCCACACATATAT
>JALUSH010000232.1 GCA_027016675.1 Thermodesulfovibrio sp. | reverse complement strand
TAAATCAGTGGTCGAAGGGCAACAGGATCTGAACACCCGTCTCTCCGTAAAAAGTCATGATGAAATTGGTGAACTTGCATCATCCTTTAACCAGATGATGCAATATCTCAAAAACTCTCAGGAACAAATACGGATCTCCGAAAGAAAATACAGACGTATCTTTGAGGGCTCAAAGGATACAATCCTTCTTGCTGACTGTGATGGTTTCATACTGGATATTAATCCTTCAGGGCTTGAAATGTTTGGTTGTAAGGACAAGTCAAAACTGATAAAGGAAAAAACCATTTATGATCTCTTTATTAATCCTCAGGATTATACCAGATTCCTCAGTATAATGGAGAAGAAGGGCTTTGTTCGCGACTATGAAACGAAATTAAGAGGTGAGAATTCTAAAGAGATAGACGTTCTGATAACAGCAAATTACAGGCGTGAGGAGGATGGCAGGATATGTGGTTATGAAGCAATCATAAAGGATATCACCGAGTGGAAGAGACTACAACAACAGCTCCAGCAAACTGACCGTCTTGCCTCGATTGGCGAGCTTGCAGCAGGTGTGGCACATGAAATCAACAATCCCCTTGGTATTATAATGGGTTATGCAGGAATACTGCTAAACGAACTGAAGGAAGATTCCTCCCTGAGAGAGGATATAGAGAAGATATACCGTAATGCAGAGGTCTGCAAAAGGATTGTGGAGGATCTCCTGAAATTTTCACGAAGAACAGAGACAAAACCTGAACTCTATAATATGAATCAACTAATAAATGAAGTTACTGATATGATTGGCTACAGATTTGATGAACACAGCATACAAATAAAAAAAGAACTGGATGACTCTATTCCCGAAATCTATGTGGATACAGAAAAAATGAGGCAGGTGATCATGAATATTCTAATAAATGCCATTCAGGCAATAAAAAACAACGGAGTAATAACAATAAAGACAACTTTTAACAAAACTGACGGTGAATTGATTATATCCATATCTGACAGTGGTATAGGTATACCAGAAAACATAGTGGGTAAGATATTTGAGCCTTTCTTTACTACAAAACAACCAGGTGAAGGCACCGGACTTGGACTCTCTGTAAGCTACGGAATAGTGAAAGAACACAATGGTGATATCAGGGTTGAGTCAAGAAAAGGCGAAGGAACCACCTTCCACATCATATTACCTGCTGAAGGAGTACATCTCCTCAGCGTTCATTGAACTCCTTACAAGAGGGCCTGAAGCAACGAAAGAAAATCCCATGTCCAGCGCAATTTCTTTGTACCTGTCAAACACCTCGGGTCTTATATATTCCACTACAGGGATATTGTTCTTTTTAGGCCTGAGATACTGACCTATTGTAATTATGTCACAGCCTGATGCTCTTAAGTCTCTGAGAACTTCTATCACCTCATCAAAGTGTTCACCAAGCCCCACCATTAACCCTGACTTGGTAATCTGCTCTGCTCTTAGTTCCTTGGCCATCTCCAGAACCCTCAACGATCTTTTATAATCAGCCTGTGGTCTGACAGTGTTATAAAGCCTTGGAATTGTCTCCACATTATGATTAAAGACATCTGGTTCTTGAAGAATCACTTTTTTCAGCGAATCCTTTTGTCCTTTGAAATCAGGCGTAAGAACCTCTATCATTACATCCACTGTAAAAGACCTGATTTTGTCGATGGTCATTGCAAACTGACCAGCACCGCCGTCAGGCAGGTCATCTCTTGTTACAGAAGTGATAACCACATACTGGAGATTCATCTCAACCACAGCCCTTGCAATTCTTTCAGGCTCTGTAGGGTCAGGAGGCATGGGCATATCTGAATTCACAGAACAAAAACCACAGTTTCTCGTACATTTATCTCCAAGTATCATGAATGTGGCAGTGGGTTTTGAAAAACACATCCCACGGTTTGGACACCGTGCCTCCTCGCATACAGTGGAAAGTCCATGTTTACGCAAAACATGTTTCGTATTGTGATTGCCAATTATCTCTTTTGTTTTTAACCAGTAAGGAAGTCGCATAGAAGAGCTTATGCAAATGGTGCCTGCCAGAGGCAGGCACCGGAGGGTCTTTTTCTCAGTCAAGTTTTACAACATTCGTTGCCTTAAGTCCTTTTTCACCTTCAACAACATCAAAGGATACCCTCTGACCCTCTGTAAGGGTCTTAAAACCATTACTCTGGATTGAGGTATAATGGACAAACACATCCTGACCATCGTCTTTCTGGATGAAGCCATACCCCTTCGTCTCATTAAACCACTTCACTGTTCCTTCGTACGACATACTACAAAGGCCTCCTTTCTGATACTACGCCTGAAAAATTGCAGGCAACTGTATTATACCCCTTTAAATACTAAATGTCAAGAAATTTCTCTGTCTTTTCCACATCTCAAATGTATACTGAACTACTCTATCTGCATTCCCCAATATGTTTAAAAATAAGGATTTTGAGGTAAAATTTTTATAGTATATTGTACATAAT
>JALUSH010000231.1 GCA_027016675.1 Thermodesulfovibrio sp. | reverse complement strand
CATAGAGTACTTTCTGGCATAGCAGGTGAGATAGCAATAATTTTTAACTCATCCTTAATGGAAGAGTCTTTTTTTATCATATTCTTAAAGATGCTATCCTTCACACAACCAATATCAGCCCTTCCATCAAGCACTGCATATACCGCTGCATCATGGCTTCCTGTAAAATAATGTTCTGTGAAAAAGGTTTCGATGTCTTTTACACCATTTTCCCTGAGATAAACAATGGGAAAGAGATAGCCTGTCACTGTAGCTCTGTCCACAAAGGCAATAATCTTTCCTCTCATATCTGCAACAGAATTAATACCACTGTCTTTTCTCACGATGATGTATCCATGCACTGAGGTAGAACCATCAACTCTAACAGGTTTAACCAATGGCTTTACTGACAGCTTCTTTATAGCAAGTGCACCTGTAAGGTCTCCAAAGAAGGCTCCTTCCATTCCCCTCTGTGTAAAACGGTCAATAATGTCTCCATATCTACTGAGTATGGTAAGTTCTATTTTTATACCTGTCCTCTTTTGAACATACTCAGCAAGGGGAAGATAATGTTCAAACTGTTTGAATATATTCTGCTCGGGTATCAGACCTATAAGAAGTTCTTCCTCTGCTGAGTAGCACTTTACAGAAATACTGGTAATAAATACAAGAATTGTAAAAAATACCAGTAACACCCTCATTTTATTATCCTGTCTGCACCTGAAATAAGTTCAATAGGTAATTGTAAGTCCATCTCTTTGGTAAGTCTCAGATTAAATACAAGTTTATTGATCTTTATAATTCTCTCTTTGGGTTTATTTCCTTTTAGGATGGAAATGATTATATCCACAAGTTCTCTGGCCTGCGCCTTGCTGTCAGGAGAGAGACTGAAATTTACCTGTTTATCTAATCCCTTCATAGTGGTTATAATAGGTGCATTCAGAGACTTTGGAATATCAGCACATTGAGGATATATTGCCCCAAGCACAGCACTGTTTGTTAAAAAAAGGGAATCATACATATAGAGTTTCAGTCTCTCCTCTACCTGCTTACATTTCTGTACTGGCATTTTTATATACTCTATTGAGAATCTCTCACAGGCCTTTATAACATCCTCCATCTGTAATACTGAGTCAGGCTCTATTTCCGAGAATATAATACCTAATCTCTTGACCTTTTTCATCTTTTTAAGGTATCTGATAAGACTTGACACCGGTACACTGAAGCCCACACCA
The DNA here is from genome assembly GCA_027016675.1 of Thermodesulfovibrio sp. Taxonomy (GTDB): domain Bacteria; phylum Nitrospirota; class Thermodesulfovibrionia; order Thermodesulfovibrionales; family JdFR-85; genus JAADHP01. The sequence continues at coordinate 6,780 of JALUSH010000231.1, read as the reverse complement.
GTGACATTCTTCCTGTTTATTATCTCGAGCCTGTCAGGTGCATAAACACCTGCAAATACAATGGGAATAGAATCTGTTTCGTATACTGCCTGCAAAAATGCCCCTGAACCATAAACTATAATAATCTCAGCGTCATAGGCTATCAGCTTTCTTATAGCATTACTCCAGGCAAGAGGATCAGGGTTAGGATGCTGGGTAATAAATCTGACTTTATTAGTATACCCCTTCTTTTTTAATATCTTTCTGAAGGCATTATCTATCTCATTATATTCAGGAATATCTGCTGAAAAGACCACACCTATGGTATGCCTCGGAGCGGAATGAGAAGCTGCAGGAAACAAAATAAAAATGCATATAGATAAAAAAAGAACCGTTAAAAGGGTTCTTACCTGACTAACCATAGAACACACACATACACCCCTCTGCCTTGATGTTTACTACCATTTCTTTGTCACCATTATTAATGCCCTGTAGGCTCTGCCTGAATTATCACTCTCGATTCTGTCTTTAAATTTAGAATAAGATAGCGTAGTCTCTATGGAAGCACCTTTGATCACACTATAAGTGGCTCTAAGATCTATTCCAGTTTCCTTCTGATTTAGCTCTGAGAAGTCTTCTATACCAGAGGTCTTTTGAGTTCTGGTATAAAATTCCCCCTTGGTCAGTACATACCGCATATCACAGCCAATATCAAGCCTGTCATTCAGTCTATGTGCAATGGATAAAAGATATTGTATTGATTCATCTTTATAAGGCACACCATTCTCTATAAGGGGAGGGCCTATATCATGGGTTCCGTTTCCTTGAAATCTTGTGAATACAAGGCTCTGCTTTATTCTATTTCTAAAAAAACCTGTGCCTATGCTAATGGATGTCTTCTCATGAGGTATAAAGGTTAAAAGGGCAAGGAAATTATGTATCGTAGCATCTCTTTCGCCACTTTCAAGCCTTTCATCAGCACTATATTCATAAAATACAAGATTATCATTGCTATACTTTTTGAAATAATAAATAATAGTTCCTGTAAGCCAGGAAGTAGGGGTATAGGTGGTATTTAACTTTATCAGATGTGATTTCTCTGACGCTGAATTATAGACAGGATTCTTCGTGTCCGTAAAAATATATTCGGTTCTGAATTTCAATCTCTTTAATAACCTTCCGTATACCTTTAAAGATACGCTCTGTCTTGTGGTATTCTGGCCTAACCTGGGCCAGTCATCCGTATCGGATCTCCTTATTGATGTAAGTGTATAACCACCCAGTACAGAGATGGTCTTTAAAAGTCTGTATCTTATGTTAAAACTAAGGGAATGGGTCTTCCTGTCAATAGATTGTCTTAAAGGATAGGTTAAAATATGGCTATCTCCTCTTAAAGTAGCAGTATCATCAACAGTATTGTCACGATCGACATAATGCCATCGTATAAAAAATCCCAGTTCATGCATAGGAAAATAGGAAAACTGAAGCCCTGAATAAAAACTCTCCCTCTTTGCCCCACTAAAATGGTTTAGTGCCCTACTGTTGCCAAGAGTCAGAGAGCCAACAATTCTTCCTGTATAGGAGGTGTGGATCTTTATAAAATCAGAAGAAGCCTTTAATTCAGGCATTAAATTATGGGGGAACCTGTCCGCAGGTCTCAGGTAGTTACCTGGATAGGAGTCTCTCAGGGTATCGTCAGCACCTGGTATAAAGTTCTTTTCCCTGTGTGTGTATTCAATCTCAAGGGGCCCGAAATGTCCGTTGGTACCTACAGTTAATTCCTTTGTGTCAAAATCTATATCTCTACTCTGAGATGTCTTTGTTAAATTATCGAAATAGCCGATTGCAGACCTTTGCTGAACAGTACCTTCTTTATGATAGTTGAAGTATCTTGTGAAAACGTGAAATGGATAATTCGGAACTTTAAGTCTCAAGGTGAATTCTGTTTTTGATGTCTCCTCCTCATATTCATCACCTTTGTTACGTTCATCATAATGAAACTCTGGTGAAGCAGAGGGAAAAGAGAAATCGTAATGTCTGTGATTGTGAACCATCCCAATACTTACCAGCCTTGAAAGCACAATATCTTTATATGCATAACCTGTGTCAAGATAGTAGTTATCATCAGAGAGAGTATAAATCTCTAAATGAAAGCGGTGTGGCAGAGGATAGGTCTCTACCAGGCCTTTGAAGGTAATGGAATCATCTGGTTCTGAATACTCCACAACCCTCTTGCCACCTTTTAAGGTAACAAAATTGTATCCTGCTGAGAGTTGGTAGGTGGGAGGATATTCAGATTTATATTCTAACTCAGTAGTATAGGCACTCAGTGGTAAAAGAATAATAGTGACAATAACAATGAATAGACCGTATCTATTCACTGTGTAAACCTCCCCTTCCCGGTAGTGGATGGCAGGTCTGTGCCATGTATGGTGCTATGACAGTCAGTACAGCGAGTAAAAAAGTACCTTTTTTTGTCATATGAGATATCTTCACCTGTAGAAGTATTTATTCTGTGGCTTTCATGGCATTGAAGACATAAAAAGGGCTCCCTCACAACTAAAAGGTTATTGTTGGGCGAACCATGGGGCACATGACAGGTGAGACAATCCTCTGTCAGGTCTCCATGTTCATAAAGAAAGGGGCCTTCCTTTTCTCCATGACACTGGGTGCATGTCTCCTTAACAGTCTCCCTTTTCATTAGATGTTCAGTCGTGGTACCATGTGCATCATGGCAATCTGTACAGAAAACCTTCCCCTCTCTGACAGGATGATGGCTTGGCAGATTATAAAGCGCCATAATATCCTGATGGCATTTAAAACACATCTCTGCTGTTTCTTTGGGCTTGACCTTCAGGTCAGGTCCTTTATGTATAACATGACAATCTGAACAGGATACATCATTCATTGCATGAACGCCTGCATTCCATTCATGAAGATTAAATGTGGCGTTACCTGTATGACATTTTAGACATATAAGACTTTTGGCAGGTGCGGGTAGATTATTCAAATCAATAAGGGTTTTGTAGTTACAGGCCGTCTTTTTACCCTTCTTGAGGTTCTCTTCAACGAGTTCCTTTGTTATACCTTTAATAGCAAGACTCCCGGGCCCATGGCAGGACTCACAATCCACGAGTGGAAGCCCTGACTCTCTCTTCAATTGTGCCCCCATGGTACTGGCATCAAAGGCTGCCTTTATACGGTCATGCTCATGGCAGGCACTGAGGCAGTTGTCTGTTCCAACATACTCAGCATCCAGTCGACCAGCGATCATCCTCTCATATTCCTTCATGGGAAGGATAGGCTTTGAGCGCTTCAATTCTGCACAACCAAGGATTATCAGCAGAACTATAAATATCACTGAAAAGATTGCTATTTTCCCCTGCTTGTTCATCCCCGAGCTACTCCGCTTTTAAAATTATCAGCCCTTTTTAAAACATCCACTAAAAAGTATTCATTCATTCTACAAGAATCTTTATCCTAAAGTCACCCCGTTTTCATATCATCAATCTATTGAGCCAGTAACATCTCAAGCAGAGCCTTCTGTGCATGAAGCCGATTCTCTGCCTGATCAAAAACCACACTTGATGGGCCATCCAGCACCTCATCGGTTATCTCCTCGCCCCTGTGAGCAGGCAGACAATGCATTACGATCACATCCTCCCTGGCACATCCAATAAGCTGGGCATTTACCTGATAAGGGAGAAACCTCTTTTTCTTTTTATCCTTTTCTGCCTCCTGCCCCATGCTGACCCACACATCAGTATATATGACATCTGAACGGCCGGCTGCCTCTTTCGGGTCTCTCAGTATGATAATCTCTCCCTCACCACCTCTTGCTTCTTCTATCACCTGTGCATCTGGCTCATACCCTTCAGGACATGCCACATTTAAGGAAAAACCCATCCTGCCTGCAGCCTCTATCAGGGAATTTGCAACATTATTTCCGTCGCCTATATAGGCCACCTTAAGTCCCGTTAGACGATCTTTTTTTTCTTTAATGGTCATCAGGTCAGCAAGTGCCTGGCACGGATGATGTAAATCACTGAGACCATTTATAACAGGTATGTCCGATACTGAAGAAAACCTGACAAGCCTTTCATGTTCAAAGGTTCTTATTACAATGGAATCAAGATAACGTGAAAGAACCCTGGCAGTGTCTTCAATGGTTTCCCCCCTGCCAAGTTGTATCTCTGATGGTGTCATATATACAGGTTGTGCACCCAGCTGGTATATCCCTACCTCAAAAGAGACCCTTGTACGAGTTGAAGGTTTTTCAAATAAAAGCCCTATACTTTTACCAATAAGGGGACACTGCTGTGCATCAACTCCAGCCTTCAGGCTTATTGCCCTTTCAATAATGGCATTGATCTCCTCTTTTGTAAAATCCCATAGTCTTAAAAAATGCCTCTTCATGACAGCCTCCAGAGGATGTCTGCGAGGATATCCAGGGCAGCATCGATATCCTCTTCAGTTATTATAAGGGGTGGAGTAAACCTCAGGGTGGTACCAGCTGTACAGTTTATTAGAAGTCCCTTTTCAATACATGCTTTCACAATTGGTTGACACTCTCTTGTAAGTTCCACACCCACCATTAAGCCTATCCCCCTGATATCCACTATTATACCCGAAAACTCCTCTTTAAGTTTATATAGTCTGTCTTTCAGATACGCTCCGAGACGACTGCACTCCTTCAGTATAAAGGCATTGTCTTCAAGTATCGTTTCAAGGGTTGCAACAGCAGCCTGGCAAACAAGGGGATTACCACCAAACGTAGAGGCATGACTGCCAGGAGTAAAAGATGATGCTATATTCTCTTTTGCCAGCATTGCACCAATAGGAACGCCCCCACCAAGACCCTTCGCAAGTGTCATAATATCCGGTTCAATACCAAAGTGCTCATAAGCAAAAAGCCTGCCTGTTCTTCCCATACCTGTCTGTACCTCATCAAGGATGAGAAGCACCTTTCTTTCATTACAGAGTGTGCGCACCTCCTTAAAATACTCCCGAGAGGGAACCTTTACACCACCTTCACCCTGAATGGGCTCAAGCATTACAGCACAGGTTCTGTCGTCTATGGCAGACTGTAACGCATCAATATCATTAAAGGGTACATATTTAAACCCTGGAAGAAGTGGTTCAAAGCCCTTCTGAATTTTCTCCTGACCTGTAGCAGTAATAGTGGCCATAGTCCTGCCATGGAATGAGTTATAGGCCGTAATTATTTCATATCTGTTTTCACTGTAATGCTCCTTTGCATATTTTCTGGCAAGTTTTATAGCCGCCTCATTCGCTTCAGCACCTGAATTGCAGAAAAAGACCCTGTCAGCAAAGGAGTTTTCAACAAGCAGTCTTGCAAGCTTTATCTGGGAGTCAATATGGTAGAGATTAGAAACATGCAGCAGCCGCTGTGCCTGTTTCTGTATGGACACAACTACCCTTGGATGGCAATGGCCAAGGATATTCACAGCAATACCGCCCACAAAATCAAGATACTCCTTGCCATCATCACCATATACCCTGGCACCGCGACCTTTTACCAACACAACAGGATACCTGTTATAGGTGTTCATCAGATACTTTGCTGCCTCATCAAGTAGCCTCTTCATCTCAAGAACTCCTTTATATCCTTGCCTGAGCACAGAACTGACAGTTCAGTTCGCTATTCTTACAATCTCACTAACCCCATGGATAAAGACCATATCACTGCTGTCAGCTATTCGTTGTTATTCTTACAGATGGATTTGGGATATACTCTTTTACAGCAGCTGCAAGCAGGGGAAACATGATTTCATGATGTCCTGTAATATAAATCCCCCTGCCACCCTCAAGGGTTGGTCTGTGTACCACGTTTACCATAGGCCTGTACTGTCTCATAAAATCCAATGTCACTGTGGTAATATCTTTGACCCTGTGACCAAGGTTTCGTGCTATGGTAAGCGCCTTTAAAAACACCTCGGGCATTATAACTGCTGAGCCAAGATTTATAAACACCCCACCTTCAAGATCAGCAATTACCGATGTAAACAGTTTGAAATCATGATAACTTGTCTTTCCAATGGCTGCACCATCACACTCTGGATGCATATGGATAATGTCAGTACCAAAGGCCACATGAACTGTGGCAGGCATATTCAACCTGCGAGCTTCTGAAAAGAGACTCATCTCTTTATACTTGAAGCTCCTTCCCTTCAGTATCAACTCACCCACTGCCTCGCCAAGTCCCATGGATTTCTTTGCAGCCTTTTTTATGGCATTATTTAGAAGCCTTCCTGTTTCCCTTGCCATGCCAAAACTTCCGTCACTGAGCTCAGATGCCACATCCTCTGAGGTCTGCCCCTGAAGGGCAATCTCAAAGTCATGGACAATGGCAGCTCCATTTGTTGCAATAGCAGTAACTATACCTTGCCTCATAAGATCAATAATAATCGGTGAAAGCCCAACCTTGATAGGATGGGCTCCCATGGAAAGTACTACAGGACGACCCTTCTGTCGAGCCCTCACAATGGAGGAAACAACAGTTTTGAAATCTGCTCCCCCCAGGATATCCGGAAGGGAATCAACAAAATCCTTCAAAGAGTTTCCCTTACGATGTGGTCTTCCTGCAGCCTGCAGCAGCACCTTGCTTTTACGTTCCTTAAGGGAGTATCGTTTAACCTTTTTAAAAGAAATGGGCTTGTAGGATTTCATGGGTTTTATTATAAAGGAAAAACCCTCTTTCCTTCCAATATTTTCAGAATGCTCAAACTTGATGATTGTTATCTGGTTCTATAGCAGGTCTGTTTAATGTTATAATTATTT
>JALUSH010000230.1:5630-8000 GCA_027016675.1 Thermodesulfovibrio sp. | reverse complement strand
GTCTGATAAACAGTGTAAGTCCTTATTGATAGTTTCCGAGTTTTTTTACTGGACACTAATGCCCCATATTTGTTGTAAATAAGTTGACCGCACCAATAAAAGCATAGACTTAGATACCGTTCAGACTCAACCATACCACTGCTATGAACTTCATCCTTGGATTTGGGTTAAATTATGCTTTTTATGTAATAATAACCCATTGAGAGGGTGAGTATCAATTTTATACCAGTACCTGTGAGAAAGCCAATAAAAGAACCTGTTGCTGACTTCAGGGCCATCTTCCAGCCACGGCCTGTTAAAAGTTCACCAAGATATGCACCTAAAAGCGGGCCCACTATGAATCCAAAGGGAGGAAAAAACTTTCCGGCTAATAAGCCAATTGTGCTGCCCCAGATGCCATATTTTGAACCATGAAACCTCCTGGTTCCATAGATGGGAATTATATAGTCTAATAGAGTTACAATAATGGTAAGAACTGCATAAATTACTATAAATGTTACGGAAAATGGATGGGCCGAAGTAAAGTATAATAAAAATAACCCGGTAAAACCCAACAATGGGCCAGGCAAAATCGGAAGAACGCATCCTGCTATACCTGTGAGTATCAGTATTGCTGACAGAGAATACAAAAGATAGTCCATTGCATCTCCTGACTATTTTAAGCCAAGCAACTCCATTCTTAATTGTTTGAGCTTATTTAATAAATCTATTATCCTTCTATAGTGTCTTGGAGATTGTGTTTGCATTTCTTCAAGTAGTTCTGTACAGAAGAACCATGTGCATCTATAAGGTCTTTGCCACCTTGGCCTTGTGCATCCTCTACTTGACAGGAACTGACATCTCTCTTCGGGGCCGAGCCTATCGTCAGCATCATTGATTTCATAACCCAGTGTTTTCAGGAAGAGTATGTCGTCTCCTTCATAGGTGCCAAACCTTTGTCTGCAGCAGGGCTCGCTGCATTCAGGACATACCCTTCTGGTAAAAGACTCTATAAGGGGGCTTAGTTCCTCATAGAGATGTTTTATTTCAAGACCAATTAAGTTGTCCATAATTACTTTGGAAAAAAAACTTTGTTTTCGTTATAATATACTTTCTGATAATAAATATAGTCAAAGTTGTGGAAATAAACATACCAGGTTTGTTAAAATTACAGGTTGAAAAATCTTTTGGAGGAATATTATGCATTTAAAGGGACAGACGGCCCTGGTAACGGGCGCTGCGAGAGGAATAGGCAGGGCAATAGCCGAGGCACTTGCACAGGAAGGTGCTAATATTGTAGTGGTTGATTTGAATATTGATGAAGCCCGCCAGTGTGCAGAATATATGGAGTCTCTTGGGGTAAAGGCTATAGCTTTAAGTGGAGATGTGTCAAAATCAGAAGATGTAAAGAACATATTTGAGAAAACAGTTGAAGAATTTGGCGGATTTGATATACTTGTTAACAACGCAGGCATCACTAAAGATGCGCTACTGTTGCGAATGAAGGAAGAGGACTGGGACGCTGTTCTGAGTGTAAATCTGAAGAGCGTTTTTCTCTGTACAAAAGAAGCTATAAAGATAATGGCGAAGAAACGCTACGGCAGAATTGTTAATATTGCCTCTGTAGTTGCCTTTACAGGTAATCCTGGGCAGGCAAACTATTCTGCTTCAAAGGCTGGTATCGTTGGACTTACAAAGACCACGGCCAAGGAATATGCAAGCCGCAACATTACCGTGAATGCCGTTGCTCCAGGTTTTATAATGACAGCAATGACGGAAAAACTTCCTGAGAATATAAAAGAAGAAATGTTAAAAACCATTCCTCTTAGCAGATTTGGCACCCCGGAGGATGTTGCAAATGCAGTACTCTTTCTTGCTTTACCACAATCAGGGTATATAACAGGTCAGGTAATTCATGTCAATGGTGGCATGTTTATGTAAAAGATAAAATTTATAATTGTATGAGGTCTTTTCTGGCCTCTTATTATGATTATCTGGAGGTAAAAAATGGTAGAAGAGAAGGTAAAAGAACTTATTGCAAAACAATTAGGTGTTGATCCAGCACAGGTAACACCAGAGGCATCATTTGTGGAGGACTTAGGTGCTGACTCTCTTGATACGGTTGAGCTTGTTATGGCCTTTGAAGAGACCTTCGGAGTTGAGATACCTGATGAAGATGCTGAAAAGATAGTTAAGGTTCAGGATGCAATAGATTACATTAAAAACAAAACCACTGCCTGATTTTATTTTGAATAATAAATAAATTTAGAAGAAACAGATAAGGAGAAATCTCTATTGAGTACCCCTTATAGAAGACGGGTTGTGATTACAGGGCTTGGAGTGGTTACACCGCTGGGCACAGGTGTGCAAAAAAGCTGGGATGCGCTTATA
>JALUSH010000230.1:0-5620 GCA_027016675.1 Thermodesulfovibrio sp. | reverse complement strand
TCCAAGGGATCTGCCTGTCCATATCGCAGGTGAGGTAAAGGATTTTGATCCTGCCGATTATATCGAGGTAAAAGAAATAAAAAAGATGGATCGATTCATTCACTTTGCCTTGGCTGCTTCGCAGATGGCGGTAGATGATTCTGAATTAAAGATCGACTCTTCCAATGCCTATCGGGTGGGTGTGATTATAGGTTCTGGAATAGGTGGGCTTCCCATGATCGAGCATTACACCACAGTGCTTAATGAGAGGGGATACAGAAGGATTACTCCCTTTTTTATACCCATGAGTATAATTAATTTAGCATCGGGAAGGGTATCCATCAGGTTTGGTGCAAAAGGACCTAACTCTGCTGTTGTAACAGCCTGTTCATCAGGTTCGCATGCCATAGGAGATGCCTTTAGAATAATCCAGAGAGGTGATGCAGATGTTATGATAGCCGGTGGCTCTGAAGCTGTTATATCACCTCTTGGTGTAGCAGGTTTCACTGTAATGAAGGCACTATCAAGACGTAATAATGAGCCTGAAAAGGCAAGCAGACCCTTTGATATTGATAGAGATGGATTTGTTATGTCAGAAGGTGCAGGTGTAGTAATCCTGGAAGAGTTGAGTCATGCCATAAAAAGAGGTGCGAAGATATACGCTGAAATAGTAGGCTATGGCATGACCGGTGATGCTTACCATATTACCTCACCATCACCTGATGGTGAAGGTGCTGCCAGATGTATGCAGCTTGCTATAGAAGATGCTGGTGTATCTCCAGAGGAGGTTGATTATATAAATGCTCATGGTACATCAACAAAATACAATGATGAACTGGAAACAATGGCCATAAAGAAGGTCTTTGGTGAGCATGCCTACAAACTGGCAGTAAGCTCTACAAAATCAATGACCGGGCATTTACTTGGCGCTGCAGGTGGTGTTGAAGCTGTAATCAGCACATTAAGCATCTATAATAACATTGTCCCTCCCACTATCAACCTCGATAATCCAGATCCTGAATGTGACCTTGATTATGTACCTCACAGGGCCAGGGAAATGGAAGTAAGATATGCCCTGTCTAATTCCTTTGGGTTCGGTGGAACTAATGCCTGCCTCTTATTTAAAAGATTTGAAAAAGCTTGAAAAAAAATTAAATTATAATTTCAAGAACTTAGAACTCCTTCTGGAAGCCCTTACACATACGTCATTTTCCAATGAAGTGCCTCGTGAGCATATACCTCATAATGAACGGTTAGAATTCCTTGGAGATGCTGTTCTTGGACTGGTTGTTGTTGAGGAGTTGTTTATGGCAAAGGAACATCTCAAGGAATCAGAAATGGCGAAATTAAAGGCCTTTCTTGTCTCAAAATCAGTACTGGCTAAACTGGCCAAGAATATCAAACTTGGTTCTTATCTAAGACTTGGAAAGGGAGAAGAGACATCAGGTGGCAGAGAGAAGGAAAATATTCTTGCAGATGCAATAGAGGCGGTTTTCGGTGCCATATTCCTGGACAGCAACTATACTGAGGCCAAAAGAGTTATAACCGCATTAATGAGAAAACGTTTAGATAGCACCATCAAAACAAAACATGCCCATGACTATAAAACAGAGTTGCAGGAATTATCACAACACATCTTTGGTGTGCTCCCTGAGTACAGAACAGTAAAAGAGGAAGGGCAGGAACATAGTAAGAAGTTCACTGTAGAGGTGTTTATAAATGGTAAGAAGACGGGAAGAGGCAAGGGAAAGAGCAAGAAGGAAGCCCAGATGAAAGCTGCCAGAGGTGCATTAAAAAAGCTAAAGGCCCTGGAGAAGGAATAATTTAAGTCTCTTAATCTCTGCTCTGGTAAAGAGAATACCTGCCGTCAAGGCCACAGTTGAGGAAAGTGTTATTGTCAGGGACGTGCTAATGCTATTGGCAACTATACCCATTAAGGTACTTCCTAGGGGAGCCATGCCAAGGAAAACCAGTGAATAAGCACTCATTACCCTACCTCTGAGATCATTACTGACCAGCAACTGGATGGTATTGTTGGCATTGGCAAGAAAACTTACAATGGAAAACCCTGCAGTAAAAAGCACAATATAGGACAGAGTCGGTATCCTGCTCATGGAAAATATGAACAAAGAGGCAGGAAATAGTATAGAGGAGAGGAACATATAAATCTCTTTTCTTTTTATACTACCACCTAATGCAAGTGCAGCAGCTCCTGTGAATGCTCCGAAGCCAGCAGAACTCATTAACATACCCAGCCCTTTTGCTCCAGTGTGAAGAATTTCCTCAGCAAATACAGGCAGAAATTGGCTGTAGGGGATACCAAAGAGACTAAAGACCAGTATTGTTATAAAAATATTTAATATATCTTTGTTATTGATTATAAAGCCTGCACTTTCTTTTAAGTCATTTAATATACCATTTGATTTGCCATTGTATATAAATCCCTCTACTTTTATAGACTTTAATGCCATGATGACAGGAATGAAACTGATGGAGTTTATAAAGAAACAGATGGACAAATCTCCCTTTTCTATTATAAATCCAGCCAGTAAAGGTCCGAGCATTCTTGCACCATTAAAGGCAGCAGAATGTAAGGCGATTGCATTTAAGAGTTTGTCTTTACCAACCATTTCTATTAGAAATGATTGACGCACAGGTATTTCAATGGCATATATTGTTCCCATAAAAAAGGCTATTATGATTACATGCCATACTGTGACAACGTCAGAGACGGTTAGTATTCCAAGCACTATGGGTGGCAATAAAGCTATGGACTGAGTAAAGAGCAGTACATTTCTTTTTTTGTACTTATCAGCAATAATGCCCCCAAATAGGGTAAACAGGAGGATGGGTAATGTTAGTGCTGCTCCACCAAGGCCAAGGAAGAGCGGGGATTTTGTGAGTTTGTAGATTAGCCAGCCCTGTGCAACATGGTGCATCCATGTTCCGATTAACGAGATAACCTGTCCTGACCAGAATCTCCTGTATTCCCTGACATTTAGCGAAATAAAGGGTTTCATAGTGTATATTTTAATTCAAATCCCTTTATTGATTCAGAGATGCTGGTAGTAATTTTACTATCATTTATGTTAATATTTAAAATTATACTTGTTAAACAAGGAGTTGGGCTATGAAAATGTTGGGAGCACAGATTGTAATAGAATGTCTCAAAAAAGAAGGGGTAAAACATATCTTTGGTTATCCAGGTGGTGTTGTACTTAATATATTCGACTTTCTCTATGATGACAAGGACATCCAGCTTATTCTTACAAGACATGAACAGGGTGCTGTTCATGCGGCTGATGGCTATGCCCGCTCAACTGGCAAACCAGGGGTGGCTCTTGTAACCTCCGGGCCTGGTGCAACAAATACTGTAACAGGGATTGCCACAGCCTATATGGATTCAATCCCTATCATTGTCTTTTCAGGACAGGTACCAACAAAACTGATTGGCAACGATGCATTTCAGGAAGCAGATATTGTTGGTATCACCCGTCCATGTACAAAACACAACTATCTCGTGAAGGATGTCAAGGATCTGGCAAGGATAATCAGAGAGGCCTTTTATATAGCAACATCAGGCAGGCCAGGGCCTGTATTGATTGACCTGCCAAAGGATGTTACCAGTGATAAGACACAGTTTGTATGGCCCGAGCATGTGAGTTTACGGGGTTACAACCCAAAGTATGAAGGGAACAAATGGATGATAAAACAGGCTGCTCATGCAATCCAGAAGGCCAAGAGGGCAGTGATTATCGCAGGTGGTGGCGTCATACACTCTGCTGCAACCAAGGAACTGAAGGAGCTTGCAGAGTACACACAGATACCGGTTATCATGACCTTAATGGGACTTGGTGCCTTCCCTGGCACCCATAAACTGGCACTTGGTATGCCAGGCATGCATGGAAGTTATTATGCCAATATGGCAATACAGAACTCAGACCTGCTGATTGCTGTTGGCATGCGGTTCGATGACAGGGTGACAGGAAGAATCAATGATTTTGCACCCCATGCAAAGATAATTCATATCGACATTGATCCCTCATCTATCAGAAAGAATGTAAGGGTTGATATTCCCATAGTAGGTGATGCCAGACGAGTTCTGAAAGGTCTTGTCAATGTATTGAAAGAAGAGGAAGCTAAGAACCAGTGGGATGAGATCAGAAAGGCATGGTTAAAACAGATTAACAAATGGAAGAAGGAGCATCCCTTGAGCTACGAGTATGATGAAAATGTTATTAAACCGCAGTTTGTGGTGGAGAAGCTTTATGAACTTACAAAGGGTGATGCTATAGTTGCTACAGAGGTTGGTCAGAATCAGATGTGGGCTGCACAGTTTTTCAAGCTCAGCAGGCCACGGTCATGGTTAACTTCTGGAGGACTGGGTACCATGGGCTATGGCTTTCCAGCGGCAATGGGTGCCCAGGTAGCGCATCCAGACAAAACGGTTATTGATATTGCAGGCGATGGGAGTATCCAGATGAACATACAGGAACTGGCAACATGTGTTTTATATAAGCTACCAGTAAAAGTAGCCATATTAAACAACGGGTATCTTGGAATGGTAAGACAGTGGCAGGAGTTGTTCTTTAAAGAACGATACTCCTACAGTCATCTTGACACTGTGCCAGATTTTGTCAAGGTTGCTGAGGCATATGGTGCAGTGGGTCTGAGGGCAGAGCATCCTTCCGAGGTTGAACCAGTAATCAAAGAGGCCTTGAAGGTAAAAGACAGACCCGTGTTTATGGACTTTATTGTTGACTGGAAAGAGAAGGTATTTCCAATGGTTCCTGCAGGTGCCGCTATTCATGAGATGATGTTTGGTGAAGAAAAGAAGTCAAAGAAAGAACAGAAACTAAGAGCTGTAAAGTAAGGGGGAAGAGCGATGAGACATACCATCAGTGTGCTGGTGGAGAATAAATTCGGTGTGCTTACAAGAGTGGCCGGTCTTTTCAGTGGTAGAGGCTACAATATCGAAAGTCTCTCTGTGGGAGAAACAATTGACCCTCAGTTGTCCATAATGACGATAGTTACCACTGGAGATGATCAGATTATCGAGCAGATTACCAAGCAACTCAATAAATTGATTGATGTTATTAAGGTTGTAGACCTTACAGAGATAGATCATGTGGAAAGAGAGATGGTGCTGGTAAAAGTTGCCCCTAAACAGGAGGACAAGGCTGAGGTTTTGAGACTTACAGAGATATTCAGAGGCAGAGTGGTTGACTCTTCGCCTCGTACATATACTGTTGAGATTACAGGTGATGAGAAGAAGATAGAGGCATTTATAGAACTCATGAAACCTTTTGGGATAAAGGAATTTGTCAGAACAGGCAAGATTGCAATTGCCAGGGAGGGAGTGAAAAAGTGAGCAACAGGTTGAAGGTGATCTTTCACATCAACGAACCTGACCGCTGGAACGTGGCACTGGGCAATATAACGAATCTCCTGAGGGATGTGGGGCAGGAAAATGTTGAGGTCCGAGTGCTTGCAAACGGCCCAGCTGTGCTTGCCTTCTCGGATGCCGAGAAGATGGACAAAATCAGGGAACTCTCAGCCAGTGGCGTGAGCTTCCTTGCCTGCAGAAATTCTCTAAGGAACCTCTGTTCCACATCTGATGTATGTATTTCCGAGGAACATC
>JALUSH010000229.1 GCA_027016675.1 Thermodesulfovibrio sp. | reverse complement strand
CGGGTTCACTGAGCAGGCCTGGAATTTCTTCAGCTGCCTTCCTGGCCTCTTCAAGGAGTACACGCTCAACATGCTCAGGGTCAGCAGAGTAACTTACCCCTATGGGAATCAGCAGCGACATCCGTTGCTCAGGAAGATAGTAGTTCGTAATAATGCTCTGTGAAAGCTTGCTGTTTGGGATAATCACCATGTTGTTGGGAAGCATTCTTATCCTTGTTGTCCGCCAGGTTATATCCTGGACATAACCCTGTTCACCGCTTTCAATTTTGATGAAATCCCCCACCCTGACGGAACGTTCCATCATAATATGTATTCCTGCAAACAGGTTTGCAAGGGTATCCTGGAGTGCCAGTGCCACGGCAAGACCGCCCACACCCAGGGCTGTTATGAGTGGTGTTATAGAGATTCCCAGTCCGTTGAGTATGAGAAGTCCACCTATGATGAGGACAATGCCCTTGATTGTGGCATTGGCAAGCCCTGTGGCAGGCACCATTCTCTCACTTTTTTCTGTGTAATATTTGAACAATCTGCTCAGGAGATTGGAAAGCACAAAGGTGACAGAGGCAATTATGAGGATGAAGATGAATTTGTTGATAATAATTACATAGTCTTTTGGGATCTTGAGGAAATGTAAGCCGATATAGAGTGCGAGTGCAATGGACCAGAACAGGGACGGTCCTTTTATGGACTTGATAATAACGTCATCAATATTGGTTTTGGTCTTTACCGAATATCTGTGGAGAAGTTTAAATGCAATGGCTCTTAAGAAGAAAAACAGCAGGATTAACAAGCAGGTTACAGATACGGGAAGTATGAATATTTCAAATCTGTTGATGCTCATTTGTTGTCCTCCTCAACAGCCTCTTTGATTATATTAAGTATATCAGGTATGGCAGAGGTTACCCTATCCCAGCTTGAAATCAGTGGAACACCCAGGGGGTCTTTCATTATAATCTCCGAGGCCTGTTTTATACCCCTTGTGAAGGTCTCCACTGCAAGGCTCTCTGCATGTCTGTCAAAGAAGAGTCCGTTAATGGCTGCATCGTCCTCATAGCGTTTCAGCATATCCTGTGCTGTTCTCATGTAGGTGGCAATCAGTGTATTAAAGAATCCGTCGGAGAAGACCACACCTTCTGAGGAGAGGGTCCTGAAGAGCGACTTACATATATCTACACACATCTTATGAAGCCCTCTCGATGCATCATCAGGAGATAGTTCCTGATGTTTATGTTCGTAGTTCTCGGCTATATCTACCTGGCATACCCTTCTTAAAGATGTGTTCCTGTATACCTCTGCAAGTACACCTATTTCAAGCCCCCAGTCTCCGGGAATCCTGATAACCCTGGCCAGGTCTGTCACCATGGAAAATTCACCAGCAAGGGGATAACGAAAGCTGTCAAAGAAAGTGATAAGAGGATTGCTGTATCCCAGGATTTTCTGGAGTGCCCTTATCAAAGGGGTGACAAGCAGTCTTGTAACCCTTCCATGCATACGGTCTGTAACCCTGCTGTAATATCCTTTGCAAAAGTGATAGTCCAGATTGGGGTTGGTAACAGGATAGCAGAGTCTTGCAAGGAGTTCACGACTGTATGTAACAATGTCGCAGTCATGCAACACTATGGAGTGGAACTTTTGAGTTGACAGAACATAACCATAGGCCATCCAGGCAGAACGTCCTTTGCCTTCATCTCCTACAGGGAGATCTGCAGCTTTTATTGATTTGTATATCTCTGTTAATCGCTTGCCTGAATTCCATATTACCTTTACTTCCTGGGGCAGCACAGAGAAGAACTCCTTTGCCTTTTTGAATTCATCCTTTTTGGCAGGCCCAAGGGTGACAATGATCTGGTTGATATACTTCACATGCTTCAGTTCCTTTACAATCCCCTTTAATGCCTCACCTTCCAGTTCACTATAAAGGGAAGGCAATACAAGTGCAAGTGGTCTTTCGCGGGTGTACCACGATAACTCAGCCTCGATTCTTTCTATATCAACGCTACCCAGTCTGTGAAAGGTGGCTACCACACCTGTCTGATAAAAGTCAGCCATTGTATACCTCCTAAGAAAATTCTGGGTAAGGGTATCTCCCCAGATTACACCCGCTTGAAGACAGCCTTTGACTGCATTTTCAAAAACCTTGTATCTTTAATGATTATTACCTTGATTTTACATTATACTATAGTAATGTACAAAATAGTAATATGCCATCCAACCCCGGTTGTATGTATAGAGTTTTTTGTGAGAGTAATGAACGATGATTAATAACAGGGAAATCCTCAAGAAACTGTTTTACAGTGCAATAGCTGCTGTAGACCCCTACAACTCTGTTATAAAAAGAGGGCAGTCTTTGCTGCACGAGTACATAAAAGGCGGATTCAAGAGGGTCTTTGTTCTTGCCTTTGGTAAGGCATCATGTCCAATGGCAAAGGCTATAGAGGAGGTTTTCGGGGGAAGGATAACGGCTGGAGTGATTATCACGAAGTATGGTCATTCAGAGGGTTATAGCTTTTCTGAAAGTTTCAGGCTCTATGAAGCAGGACATCCTGTGCCAGACAGCAACGGAGAGGAAGCCACCAGGGATGCGCTTGAGATGCTGACCAATCTCAGGACGGATGACCTGGTGATTGTTCTTATATCAGGTGGTGGCTCAGCATTGTTTGTAAGTCCTGTAGAGGGTATCACCCTTGAGGATAAGATGGATACCACAGATATCCTTCTGAAGGCTGGTGCTGACATCTTTGAGTTGAATACTGTAAGAAAAAGGCTCTCCCGTGTAAAGGGTGGGAAGCTTGCACGGCTACTTTATCCTGCTCGGGTTAAAAGCTTCATACTTTCTGATGTGCCTGATGACAGACTTGATATAATAGCATCAGGTCCCACGGTTAAAGATCCGACAACATTTGAAGAGGCGGTTCGGGTTTTGAGAAAATACAATCTTCTTGACATTGTACCTAAAAGTGTAAAGCAGTATATCCTATCAGGTGCAAAGGAAAAAACAAATGAATCCCGAACAAAGGCTGAAGAGGTTTTCAGTAAAGTGGAGAATATAATTATAGGAAGCAACCGCATTGCCTTGAATGCTGCTCTGAATGCAGCAGTGGGGTTTGGTTTTAGTTCAGAAATAGTTGACAGTAATATTCATGGTGAAGCCAGGGAGATAGGTAGAAGGCTTGCAGAGATTTCACTAAAAAGAAAGAAAGATAAGGATTTGGTCAGACCACTCTGTCTTATCTCTGGAGGTGAGACCACTGTAACTGTAAAGGGGACAGGCAAGGGGGGAAGGAATACAGAGCTGGCCCTTTCCTTTGCGTTGCAGATCCAGGGACATGATGGAATAACCCTGCTTTCAGCAGGAACAGATGGTACAGATGGCCCTACAGATGCGGCTGGAGCCATTGTTGATGGAAAGACTATTGAAAGAGGCCTCAGTAGAGGCCTTGATCCCCTGGAATACTTAGAGAACAACGACTCCTATAGTTTTTTAGAGAAAACAGGCGATCTTTTTATTACCGGCCCTACAGGAACCAATGTGATGGATATACAGATAGTTATCATTAATTGACCATGGCGAGGCTTGTAATATTTACAGATCTGGATGGTACACTCATCAGTGAAGAGGATTATTCCTTTGCTGATGCCCTTCCTGCCCTGGAGGAGATAAGAAGGCAGAAAGTACCTCTGATTATTTCTTCCAGTAAGACACGGTCTGAGATAGAAATGTACAGAGAGAGATTGAATAACAGAGACCCTTTTATTGCTGAAAACGGCGGTGGTATCTTCATCCCGGAAGGTTATTTTACACAGGAAATACTTAGAGATTATAACCCTGTTAAGATAGGGGAGTATCAGGCTATAATACTTGGTGTTCCATACAGGGAGTTGAGGGCTGTTATTGAGGAACTAAGGGCAAGGGCTTGCAGGATTAAAGGTTTTGGAGACCTGAATGTTGATGAGATATCAGAAATCACAGGGTTGAACAGCTACGAGGCTCAACTGGCAAAGAAAAGAGAGTTTGATGAGGTATTCATTCTCGAAGAAGATGATATACAGAAAAAGGAAGAGATTTTTAGGTTTATAAAAGAAAAAGGATATGAATATACAAAAGGCAAGTTCTACCATATAATGGGCAGAACCGACAAGGGAAAGGCTGTGAGATTATTGATAGATCTATATAAACGGACCTTTGGTGATATTATAACCGTTGCAATTGGAGATAGCATGAATGACCTGCCCATGTTGCTGGAGGTTCAGTATCCATATATTGTCAGGAAGTCGGATGGGAGTTATGATAAGGTCTTTGAAGGGTTTCCATACATCAGAAGGGTAGATGGAATTGGTCCGGAAGGATGGAACAGGGCTGTACTGGAACTGATAAAAAGAGAAGCTATCGTTGACTGATTATTGACAAAGTTAAAATTGTTTCATTAATATTCAACAAAAAGAGTAAAAGCCATGCCTTTTGATCTGAAGAAATATTTGCGTGAAAGAAAGGAGACTGTAGATGCCTATCTGATGGAGTATCTATCAAGGCCTATCAATCCTGTCAAACTCCATGAGGCAATGAAATACTCTCTCTTTGCTGGAGGTAAAAGAATAAGGCCTATACTCTGCATAGCTGCCTATGAGGCATGTGGTGGTGAGGCTGAACATATCCTTCCGCAGGCATCTGCAATAGAACTGATCCATACCTATTCATTGATACACGATGATCTTCCAGCAATGGATGATGACGATCTGCGAAGAGGCAAACCCACCAGTCATAAGGTCTTTGGAGAGGCCATAGCAATCCTTGCAGGTGACGCCCTTCTGACAGAGGCCTTTGTAATGTTTACACAGAACAGGGTGTTTGATGCACAGAATCTGATTGATGCCCTGAGAGAACTGGCTGAGGCTGCTGGCCCCTTTGGAATGGTAGGAGGCCAGGCCGAGGATATTATTTCTGAGAATAAAGAACCAGATCCAAAGACACTCCATTTTATCCACACCCATAAAACAGGAGCCCTGATAAGGGCCTCGATTACAATTGCCCCCATTCTGGCTGGTGCTCCAAGGGATTACTTTGAAGGATTAAGCACCTATGGAGAAAAGGTGGGGCTTGCCTTCCAGATTGTGGATGATATACTTGATGTTGTGGGTGAGGAAGGAAAGCTTGGTAAAAAAACCGGCTCTGATAAGGACAGGGGGAAGATTACCTATCCTGCCCTTTATGGACTTGAACGTTCAAGGGCTGCAGCAGAGGAGTTGATAGTGGAGGCAATAAACGCAATAGAAAGGATAGAGAGAAAGGATGGCCCTCTTAAAGCCATAGCAGAGTATATATTAGAGAGGATGGAATAACATATATGAAACTGATACTTTTTTATGCACACAGTTTTTATTACAGAACTGCTGAGAAAAGTCTTCCCCATGTTGATGACATTAATAAGTCTGGAGAGGTAAGAGACGCTACAGTGGTGTTTTTTCAGTTTGAAGAGAAGGATCCAGAGGATTCTTCTTCTGTTCTGAGAAAACTTGTAAAGAATATAAAGTGGCATGCTGGTAAATTCAATACAAAGAATGTTGTCTTACATTCTTTTAACCACCTTTCAATGAGCAAGGCCTCTCCCGAGGATGCACTCCTCATGCTTGAGGAGTCTGTTGAAAGGCTCAAGAGAAGTGGTTATAACGTGATGGTAACACCTTTTGGATATTTCCACGAATTTAAGATTCACGTTGGCGGTGAATCACTTGCCAAGGTATTCAAGGAATTTTAATTTTTAAATCCATTCTACGAACAATAAGATTTGGGAGGTTCAGAATTTCTCATATCATTATTGATGGCTACAATCTTATTGGAATTTATCATAAAGACCTGAAAGGTGCAAGGAGCGAGCTAATCAGGCAGCTTATCAAGTACAGGCGCGTAAAAGGGCATAGCATAACCGTGGTCTTTGATGGTCATGGTGGCATGAGCAGCACTGATACAAAACAGGTAACAGGCGGAGTTACCGTAGTTTTCTCGAGGATTGGCAAAAGGGCAGACGATGTTATAAAGGAGTTGATTTTAAAAAGCAGAGGTGAGACTATCGTTATAACCTCTGACAGGGATATTGTCAATTTTGCATGGTCGCATGATGCCATACCTGTGGACTCTGAAATTTTTCTTGACAAGATCTCGCTAATTCAACAATGCAGTGATAAGGATAATGATTACGATGAAGGGTATTATAAAACCTATAGGAAACTGTCCAAAAAACAAAAGGCCATAAAGAGGGCAATAAATAAACTATGAAAAATGGCTCTTTAAGAGAGGCAGAAAAGATAAACCTCTTCTTTCTGTTGTTTTTTCTTGTCCTTGCACTGGTGCATATCAGGGAGTTTCAGACCTACAAGGTTGTCTATGAGTACCTGATTCTCCTGGCTCTGCAGATAGTATTTATAAAAACGGGAATTACTGAAAAGAGATTAGGATTTCTGTATGATGTTGCATTTCCAGTAATCTCAGTGCTTATTGTTTTTGACAGCATGAGTGAACTTGTTCATATTGTCAACCCTCATGATATAGATTACAGACTCATACAGATGGATTACAAGCTCTTCGGCCTTTATCCGACGGTATATTTAGAGCGGTTTGTGAATCCCTTTCTGACTGAAATATTACAGTTGAGTTATTCCAGCTATTACTTTCTTCCTGTGGTGCTTGGAGTGGTATTAAAGATGCAAGGTAGAGATGAGGAGTTTAACAGAGGGTTGGCCATGATTTTGCTCTGTTTTTATCTTTCCTATGTGGGGTATATAATTTTTCCTGCCCTCGGACCAAGATATACAATGTTGCATCTGCAGAGTGTTGAACTTCAGGGGATATATTTTTTCAAGAAGATATCCAGTATTCTGAACTCAATAGAGGGCATCAAAAGGGATGCCTTTCCCAGCGGACATACGGCTGTAACCCTGCTTGTACTTCATCTTGCATACAGGTTTGAAAGAAGACTGTTTTATGTATATCTTCCTGTTGCAGCATTGCTGTTGTTCTCCACCGTGTATTGCAGATATCATTATGTGGTGGATGTAATCGGAGGTGTGGGCCTTTATTTGCTTACACTTTTAATATCCAGGTTTTTGCTATTCAGAAAGGATACCTGATCTTTCTGCGATAAAATCGAAAAGTGCCTGATAATGGGGTGGGAGGGTCCGCTTCTTATGGGTTATTATTGAGAAGTCTCTTTTAATCTCCAGTCCCTTTATCCTGGTCTCTTTCAACACACCCCTTTGGAGTTCCTCTTTAATTGATATCCTGGAGAGTATGGAAGCACCCAGTGAAGACTTTATAGCCTGCTTCACGGAGTCTGTAGAGCCCAGTGTGGCAACAATATTCAGGTCATTGATGGATATATTCATTTTAAGCAGATGTTCCTCGATGGTCTTTCTTGTGCCCGAACCTTCTTCCCTGATGACAAAAGGTATTCTTAACAACTCCTCTACTTTGATGGTGTCTTTATTTATTATATCCCTTGTTGATGCGAGTACTAACTCATCCTCAACAAAGGGAGTGTAGTTCAACCTATCTGGCTCCATTACAGCCCCTACAATGCCCATAATGAGTTCATGGTTCATAACCATATCGGTTATCTTTTTTGAATCATCTATTAATATCTCAAAGGATATATCCTTGTATCTTGACTTAAACTCAGTGGCCAGTGTGGGAAGGATGTATGTACCAGGGATTGTACTTGCACCAATCTTTATATGTCCAGCAATACTTCCCTGAATATTGACAATTTCTGTGCGAAGCTTTTCTATTTCATCAAGTATATTTAGTGCTTTTGGATACAGAATATCAGCAATCTTTGTGGGAACAATTGTTCTGCCTAGCCTATCAAAGAGCTTGCAGTTTAATTCATCCTCAAGTGTCTTTATATGTTCACTTACAGTAGGCTGGCTTAATAATAGGGTATCTGCTGCCTTTGAAAAGCTCTTCTGTTTATAAACCTCTGCGAATATCTTCAGATGATGTACATCCATACTTATATTTTACAAGAAAATAACGATAAAAGCTATAGTAAAGATT
>JALUSH010000228.1 GCA_027016675.1 Thermodesulfovibrio sp. | reverse complement strand
GTACAGAATTTTACTGATGTAGATGACAAAATAATTAACAGAGCAAGACAAGAAGGTGTTTCTGCTTCTGAAATCAGTGCCAGATACATCAAAAATTACTTTGACGATTCTGATACCCTCAACATAAAACGAGCTACCGTATACCCCCTTGCAACCAAACACATCCAAGATATCATTGACCTGATCAAGGCTTTGATTGAAAAAAACTTCGCTTATGTCTCAAAGAACGGTGTCTATTTTGACGTCTCCAAATTTACCGACTATGGTAAGCTCTCCAAAAAACGAACCCAAGACCTCATTACGGGAGTGCGCATAGACATAGACGAACAAAAAGATGACCCCTTGGACTTTGCGTTGTGGAAGTTCTCTGACTCTGACCCCTGCTGGGATAGTCCTTGGGGGAGGGGAAGACCAGGGTGGCATATTGAATGTTCTGCCATGAGCCTCAAATATCTCGGTGAAGAGTTTGACATTCATGGAGGGGGTCGAGATCTGATATTCCCTCATCATGAAAATGAGATAGCCCAGTCTGAGGCAATTACCTGCAAACCCTTTGCTAAAATATGGATGCATGTGGGAATGGTGACTATACGTGGGGAGAAGATGTCCAAGTCCCTTGGAAATATAAGAACCATAAGAAATGCCCTCGATCGTTGGGGTCCCAATGTAATCAGACTGTTCTGTCTATCTGGACACTACTCCAAACCCATTGATTATTCTGATGAATTGTTACAAGAAAATGTAACCAAATGGAGGCAGGTTGAAACCGCATACTACGAACTACTCCAACCTGCCAACTCTTCCTCACATAATACAGAGTTTGTTACAAAACTCCAATCTGTCTTTGATGATGCCTTAGAAAATGACTTTAATACCCATCTTGCCTTGTCTGCCTTCTTTAAACTTGTAAAGGAGATCAACACTCTGGCCTCTGATGATTCCATATCTGGTGACATCTCTGAGTCTGTCCTCCCTGAATTTCAAAGGATGGTTGACATTCTTGGATTGTGTCTTCCTCAGATGTCCAAGGAAGAACAGGATGAAATAAACTCCCTTGTATCAACCCGTAAACGACTCCGAGATGAAAAACAATTCAAGGAAGCAGATAACATACGTGACCGTATAGCAGAGCGGGGAATCGAACTAATTGATCATGGATCCAGAACAATCTGGGTAAAAAG
The DNA here is from genome assembly GCA_027016675.1 of Thermodesulfovibrio sp. Lineage (GTDB taxonomy): Bacteria > Nitrospirota > Thermodesulfovibrionia > Thermodesulfovibrionales > JdFR-85 > JAADHP01. The sequence continues at coordinate 1,337 of JALUSH010000228.1, read as the reverse complement.
GGATCCCATATCATGATCTTGGATCTCTTGCAGTATGTTTACAAGACATTAACTCTCATTGTATGTGATGGCCCCAGATCTAGGCAATATTGACGAAAAGATAAAATCAATTCTCCAAGATCCTGAGATCCGGTTCTGTGCCCTGCTGGATTCTTCCGGAAAAAAGATTGCAGGGGGATTCAAGGAAGGGGTCATTCCCCTTGAAACAGATGAGGAAAGAAGACTGATCTTTCAGGATCTGGTTGCAAGGGTTGCCAAAAGACGAATGTTTGATTATAACATGGGACGGGTCAAGTACTCTGCCTCTCGCCGTGAAAAGGTCGTTATGATGAGTTTTCCCCTTGGTGATAATGTGTTGATGATAACTGCTGAACCTCACGTAAACATAGACCGCCTTGCATATAGAATAATAAAGAAACTGGGAAGCCAGTGGGGGCAATTCTTTGGAAGATAACAGGTATCTTAAAAGCAGTATTAAACTTGATAATCAGGATAGATGTTAAATTCGATCAAACGTATATTATAGTATGATGCTACTCCGAGAGGATGGTTTTGAAGAAAAGCGTGCCGAGAAGGCACTTAATATGTTATTGGTAGATCGGAAAAACGAGTTTAGGGAACTTGCCGAGGTTCTCTTTAAAAATGTCCCTGCATCAATGAACCCTATCCCAAACTGGGAAAAATTCATCCTAAATTTCTGCCTGGATGTCAACAAGGCGTTTAAGACTTGGTCAGGACAACTGCAACTGTCCCCCAACTCTGACCTCAAGGCACTGACAATCCTAAGACAGCTGTCCCGTGACAAGTCTTCGATGATTCAGATGACCCACCTTCTGAACATTGCCTATGACCTTGCCGAAGAGTTCAAGATAATATACAAACGAATAGAATAATTCTTTATTTCTTTGAGGCACTTACAAGAGAAACAACATCCCTATCCCGTAGTTGGTACGTTACAGGAAGCCTGAGGTTGTACCTAAGATCTTTTGCATACAGTAACCCCTTTGATAATTCAGTATGGATCTCTTTTGCCAAATCCATGATTGTGGCACCATCCTTCAAAAGTATCAGATCCGGTAAAACCCTCCCCTTTTTGTCTGAGAGGTTATTCTCATCTGCGACAGGATAGATGGAGTTCATCTTCAACAGCTTAAATACTGCAATATTGATTGCAAATTGCACCCCTGTTCTCATGTATTCTCCCATGATTCCTTTCTTTATGAAATGAAGAGCGTTTTTCTGCTTTTCTGTAAGTTGATCGGCTCTCAGTATGTCAAACTGTTCTGATCCCGGTGAGTATTTGATCAGTCCCTTCTGTTCGGCGCGCCTTAGGCTCA
>JALUSH010000227.1 GCA_027016675.1 Thermodesulfovibrio sp. | reverse complement strand
AAAATCCTTATACTTACCTGTGCCTACCCATAAACGGGATTTGAACTCTATCCCTCTTATTACTAAAGTGTCTTCCATAGTTCCTCCACCAATGAAACTGATGATTTCTACTACGTCATTATCCTTAATAGGATATGTTTCATATTCGGACTTTTTAACTATATTAAAGTTAACCTCAACAGCTATTCTTTCTTTTTGAATATCAATTTCCTGTAATAACTGGGCTACTGTAGTAGAGCTTGTCTTATATTGATTGCCATTTAAACGAATTTTATGCATTTTTTTATGTTGAAAAAGGTATCTCTTGACTTTTTTGTATTCAATATCATTTCCTTATAACTCTAAATTGGTATGACAATCAGATGATAAGATTATAATATAAAAAGTTTGCATTTGTCAATACAATTTGTAATTGAATCCTGTTTTCACTGCTTTGATGTAAGAAACTGAATCAAACAGATGACCGGAGTTCATAGAGAATTATAGAATTTGGATGATGATATGCTAACTTCCCTGGGCAGTCCTCTATGGTGGTTTTTGTATCTATTAGTTTTTTAAAGGCCTTCTCTTTTTCAGCACCTGATACAAGAAGGACAACCTTTTTTGATGATTTTATTACTGTGGATGTTATTGTTACCCGTGGTGCTACAGGTGCATTAAAGACCGGTGAGGCCAGCCCTGTTTTTTCCTTCAATAACGAGGAGTATGGAAAGAGTGAGGCAATATGACAGTCATGCCCGAGACCAAGAAGTAATAGATCAAAGCCATGATAATCAAGGGTGTCTTTCAGTATAAGCTCATACTCCCTTGCAGCTTTCTCAGGACCAGCTTCACCCTTTATTCTGAATATATTCTTTTCAGGAATATTAATGTATCTTAATAATAACCTGTGAATAAGATTATAATTACTCTCGATACTTTCAGGAGAAAGGCACCTCTCATCAGTGAAATAGAGCTTTATCTTCTGCCATGGCATCTCTGCATCCTTGAGCAAATCAAATAACCCCTGCGGTGAGCGTCCTCCGGGCAGGGCGACAGTGAAAGCGCCCTTTGTTCTTAGACTTTCGAGAACGGCATTGTTCAGAATCTCATAAGCTTTTGAGCTCAGATGTCTGTAATCTGAGCATTCTATTATTTTACCCACCATTGACGTCCGTCTTTCTTGATGAATTCATCAGATTCCCAGGGTCCCCAAGTGCCTGCTTTGTAATTGTGTATATGAAAGACCACCTTCTTGCCTTTCTCAAGAAAATCGATTATGGGTGTAAAGAATTCCCACGCAATTTCCACTCCTTCCTGTCCTACAAATATCATCTGATCACCTCTCAAACAGTCAAGTAGAACCCGTTCATAGGCTTCAGGTATCGGCTCTGAATAATCCCTGTAGGAAAAATTCATGGTTACATCACGGAAACACATGGAGGTGCCAGGAATTTTGGTTTGGAAGGTAAGGTTGATTGATTCATCTGGCTGTAGCCTGAAGACAAGGACATTCGGTTTTATCTCATTAGAAACAACGCCTTTGAAAATGGAATGAGGTACTGTCTTGAAATGAACCGAGACCTCAGTAACCCTTTTTTTCAGACGTTTCCCTGACCTTAAATAAAATGGGATACCCTGCCATCGCCAGTTATCGATATAGATCTTCATCATTGCAAAGGTGGGTGTGTTTGAACTCTTACTGACACCTTTTTCATCACGGTATGCTGGTACTATTTTTCCATCTATCTCTCCTGATACATACTGTCCAAATACAGTATGCTCGGGGATGTGTTTTTTTTCTATTGGTCTGAGGGATCTGAAGACCTTTACCTTTTCCTCTCTTATCCTTGAGGGGGTAAAGGTAGGAGGTGGTTCCATGGCAATCAGGCTCAGCAGTTGTATGATATGGTTCTGGAACATATCTCTTATAATTCCAGCCCTATCATAATAACCAGCTCTCTCACCAACGCCAATGGATTCAGAGACTGTAATCTGTACATGGTCTATATGGTTTCTGTTCCAGATGGGCTCGAATATGGAGTTGGCAAATCTGAAAAGCAGGATGTCCTGAACTGTTTCCTTGCCAAGATAATGGTCTATTCTGAAGATATCCTCTTCATGAAAGAAGCGATGAAGTGTCCTGTTTAAAGAACATGCTGAGTTGAGGTCCCAGCCAAAGGGCTTTTCAACAACGATCTTACTCCAATCAGTGGATAATGTTAAACCTGCTTCACCTATGGAACTGACTATGGTTTCACATAACAGAGGTGGAACAGCAAGATAAAAGATGCGTCTTTTGCCTGTCCTGTATGATCTTTCCAGTGATACAATCTTTCGCTTCAGGGATTTAAAAGAGTTGATATCATTGTAATCGGTGCTTTTGTAATATAAACGTTTAAGAAAATGTTTTATGATATCCCTGTTTTCTTCTGCGATGTAAGAGCCAATGAAATTGCGGTAATCTGAGTCATTAAACGAGGAACGTGCTGCACCTATTATAAAGAACTTTTCAGACAGAAGATTGTGTTTGTATAAATTAAAAAGCGCAGGGAGTAATTTCTTTTTCGTAAGATCGCCTGACGCCCCGTAGATTATCAGACCAAAGGGTTCACATACAGGATCAATCCTGCATTGGATGCCTTGTTTAACCATTTGTTATATTTTAACATTAAAATTGAAATTTTCATAAATAAAATATGAAAAGAACTTTTACTTGGCTTAATGATAAAATATACTCATGAAAAAGAGGGTACCCTTGATAATTATTATTTTACTTCTTTATTGCACAACAACACAGGCCTATGTTAGCAAAAGACATGAACTGCCAGATATAGCTCGGACAGACAGGGCACTTTTTGTGATAGGAAGTTCTGACGAATCATCCAGGCTTCTCAGGGATTACCGTGACTATCTGATGGCAGTAAAGCTCTATCATATAAAAGAGAACAGAAACAGTATATGTATGATAGATTCTTTCGTTAAAAAATTTCCTCAGTCCTACCTATATAGAGATGCTCAATGGTTGAAGATCCTGAACTATCTTGATCTGTCTGACCAGAGAGGCTTGGGAAAAGAGGAGATCGTTCAGTTTAAGAAGACCCTGGATGATTATATAATCAGATATCCTGAGGATGAGGATGTGTTGTTTATTAAAAGTCTCTATACTGAGAAATCAAAAGAGGAATATCTGAATACAATTAAGCAACTTTACCTGATAGGTGGAAGCTACTTTGAGTATCTTGATGGCATGTCTTTATTAGATATCCTTTCTTATGATGAAGCCAGAGTCTTGGCACAGACCCTGATAAAGAAGGTAAAGTATGATGATGCCCTCAGATTCATCAACAGGGCGATCAAGAAATGGGATACAAAGGAGTTACGGCTGTTACTGGCTGAGACATATTTCAGGATGAAGGACTATGAGTTCTCTGCTGAAGAATACAAAAAGGCAGGAGACCTGTACAGGGCAGCCATTTCATATAAGAGGGCTGATTTAATGGACAAATTCGAAAAACTCTACAGGGCCATTACAAAAGAGAAAACCCCTGAGGCATGTAATCTTATCTTGACAAAATCTGATGAATTAAGACGGCAGGGACGTGCTGAGGAGACACTGAAACTACTAAGACAGACCTACAGGAGAGGATATCCATGCAAAGAGAATCTCCTGTGGATGATAACCTGGACAGAATACCGTATGGGAAACTTTTTAAGTGCCTCTTATAACCTGAGAACCCTTTACCGTAAATACAGGAAAGATAAATATCTATACTGGCTTATCCGTTCTTTAGAAGAGATGGGCAAGGCTCCCCGACAGCTTTATAATAAACTAAATGGCAATTCCTTTTATGCACTGTTACTTAATAAAAAGAATACCTTTGCAAAAGTATCATATACTCATAAGACCCATGATGTTTCAATTGATGATATGAGTAGTTTAATCAATGAAGAGATTGAATATTCTATCAAAAGAGCAAAACTGCTGAGTAAACTTGGACTTAACAGTTTTGCAGTGGAGGAGTTAAGGGCGTCATATGTGAGGTTACGTGAGAAAAGGCTGCCCCTCTGTAGAGAATTCCTTGACTTAAAGCAGTACTATGAGGCTATAAAATGTGTGGTTGGTCTTGATTCAGAAGATTCTATGTATATTAAATATCCTGTGGCATACTGGGATGAGGTGGTAAGAGTTTCTAAAGAAAAAGGAATAGATCCTTTATTGTTGTTGTCAATAATGAGAGAAGAAAGCCGATTTAATGAACAGGCCCTTTCTGTATCAGGTGCACTTGGATTGATGCAACTCATGCCCTTTACTGCAAGGTGGATTGCAGATATTACAGGATTTGAAGGTGAACTGACAACAGAGAAGATATTGAAGCCAGAGGTCAATATCACTCTGTCGGCAAATTATCTTAAGAGACTTCTTGATGAGTTCAACTCTATTGCCCTTGCTGTGGCAGCCTACAATGCGGGCGAGGGTTCTGTCCGAAGGTGGTTAAAGGAGCAGAACTATAAGCGGTTGGATGAGTTTGTTGAGGATATTCCTTATAACCAGACCTATCATTACGTTAAAAAGGTGCTCAGATCCTATGCAAACTATGTTAGAATTTATAGAGGAGAATAGTAACTTCATACGCCTTTGCTCGATAATGGTGTTAAAAAGGAGGGCGATGTGAGCCTGCATTAAAATAACCTTATAGAGATGTTACAGGGCGTCCTGTTTGATTTTTAGTGTTACAAGCAGTGTTGTGCCCATAATAAACAGTATTCCTCCTACAAGTGCCCATATAGCGCCAGGGTCGCGACTTATCTGGATTAGAACTCTTTTTGCTGACATAATATCCATATCTTTGAGATATATTCCAGTTCCCCTTATTATGGCTGGATGGTTAGGAGAGGATTTTAGTTTTATGGCAGTTCCATCAGAAGTTACATATTTCAGAAGAACTGCCATATCTGTTATATATCCTTTCTGAATAGAATAATCTATTCGTTCCAGATAAAGGGTATCACCATTTCTGAATTTTATTCCCTGACCCTCCTGAAGTACCATGAATCCATGTGCTGCCATATAACTACTCAGAAAATGGGCCAACATTATAAAGGCGAATCCAAGATGAATCAATTGAGGTGAAATAACAAGAGGCCATCTTTTTGTTCTGTCTTTTTTAATTATAGATTCAATACTGCAGACAATAGTGTTAATTATGAGGAGTCCAATGATTAAGATACAAAGGTACAGCCACCATGATTCCGAGAGCGGAACCCCTGAAAGCCATCTGAACAGGTTCGTATTGTTGATTTCTCTGTAGGATGGAAAAAGAGGCATTACTATGGCTCCGGCAAAGAGAATTCCCATAAGAATAAATATCAGAATATTTGTTGTCCTCACAGACCTGAAGATGTTAAGTATCAGTTTCATATATTTTCCAGTTTATATTAACCCAAAACCAGTGATAAAGTTCATAGCAGAGGCATGGTAGAGTCTTCATCTCATTCTCGCAGGCCATCCATGGCCTGCTCCGAGGAAATTTTGCGATTTGCCATCCACGGCAAACCTTATGCAAAATTCAAAACCGTTCAGACTCTACCATACCACTGTTTTCAGCATTTTTTCCATATAATTAAATCTGGCTCTGGAATTTGATTAAAAGGAATGAGAGCTTTTCATAAGCAGTCCCACTCCAAGATAAGTAAACAGAACAATAACATAACCAGCTATCCCTGTTAACACTATCCTTTTACCTCTCCACCACTGTCTGAATCTCAGGTGAAGATATAAAGTATATGTAAGCCATAAAAGGGTTGTCCAGAGTTCCTTTGGTGTCCATAGCCAGTATGTACCCCAGGCAAAATATGCCCATATGCCACCAAAGATCATGGAGAGTGAGAAGAGAAGATAGCCTGTCAGTATCGTTCTGTACTGTAATGCCTCTGTGATTTTTTTGTCTGAAGAGGCCTTGTATAGAAAAAATATAATACCAAGTATTGCTCCAATTCCAAAAAGCCCATAAGATAGAAAGGACAGGACTACATGGAATTCGAACCAGAAGGTGTTCAATACAGGTGGAAGGGGCATGGTAGAAGGTTTCATAAGTATACCTATCGAAGAAAATACTGCTGATAAAAAGGCAATATAGAGAAAGAATCCCTTCTGTTTGCTGAATCTTCCCATAAAGGGAATGGAAAGCACTGCAGTGCAGAGAGAGAGAAAGAGCAGCGTATCGTGGAGTCCGATCAGGGGAAGTCTTCCCAGTGTAAGCCCCCTGTATATCATATAGCCTGTCTGGACAAGGATTGCTATAAATATACTTTTCTGCCAGAAGAATGTGGTTGCATAAAGAAGGGGTTGAAGTATCAATATCATGGGAATATCTTACCCGGGTTTAAGAGATTCTTGTAATCAAAGAGACGCTTTATTCCTCTCATAAGATCCATTTCATTATGGCCTACCTCCATGTTCAGAAACTCTGCCTTTGTAATTCCAATGCCATGTTCACCTGATATGCTTCCACCCAACTGCAGGGTCCTTTCAAATATCCTTTTTACCAGGACCTTTGCACGTGTATATCTCTCTTCATCTTCTCTGTTGACCATGATATTGACATGAATGTTACCATCCCCTGCATGTCCAAAACTCACAATGGGTATGCCGGATTCTTCAGAAAGCCTTCTTAAGAAGACTATCATTTCTGGTATCTGCGATCGAGGAACAACGATGTCTTCATTAATCTTTGTATTTGCAATGCTGAAGAGGGCAGCAGGTATAGCCCGTCTTGCCTTCCAGATCCGCTCTCTTGAGATGCTATCCTCTGCAACCTTTACCTCACCTTTCAGCGTGTGAATAATATCGACAACCCTTTCAGAGTCTCTCTGTACAGATTTGACATCTCCATCAAGCTCGATAATGAGAAGTGATTCAGAATCTGAAAGCCCTGTAGGACTATGGGATTCTACTACTTTGATTGCCTCTCTGTCTATAAACTCAAGGCATCGGGGTATAATGCCTGATGAGATTATTTTAAATACAGCCTTACCTGAGGTTGCAGGATCACTGAATGTTACAAGAAGTGTGATAATGGATTCCGGCTCTGGAAGGATTGACAGGGTAATCCTTGCAATTATAGCAAGGGTTCCTTCAGAGCCGATGAGTAGATCCTTTATGTCGTATCCCACTACAGACTTTATTGTCTTTGCCCCTGTTTTTATAACCCTTCCGTCAGGCAGGATTACTTCTAATTCTTTAACATAATTCCGTGTGACACCGTATTTTATTGCCCGAGGGCCGCCTGCATTGGTTGCTACATTGCCACCAATGGTGCAGAAATTGAGGCTTGAGGGATCGGGAGGATAAAAATAACCATGTCTTGAAAGCTCCTTCTGTAAAGTGCCATTTATAATACCTGCCTGAACAATAACATACTGATCTTCTATATTGAGTTCATCAATGTCATGCATCCTTTCAAGAGAGACCACTATGGCTCCCTGCTGAGGTACTGAAGAACCAGTGGTTGCAGTTCCTGCACCACGAGGCAGTAAGGCAATATCATGGTCATAGGAGAATCTTGAAATTTTCACAATATCATTAATGGTTTCAGGCCACGTTACAGCTATGGGCTTTGCTTTTATCTGTGACGAATCAAACCCGTAACATAATAAATCCGCCTCATTGGTGCTGACCTGTTGTTCTCCCAAGAGAGAAATCAGTCTTGAAATCATTGGATTGTTATCTTTTCACTGACAAGTTCCTGGATGATTGTTTCTAAATCATCCTTAATGTCTTCAATATTGGTGAACTCCAGAGCCACCTCGTATATGGGGAGATAATCATTATCAACCTTCTTTGTACCTTTAAGCATAGATCTGACAACTGTTGCATTTATTGCAATTCTCTTTCCCTTAAAATTCAGTGTGAATGTACATTTTGAGTTGGGATTCATTCTCTTGGTGGTCATAAATTTTACTCCACCAAGACTTATATCCTGAAGTTCCACGTCAGAGCTTAATACAACCTCTCCACGTAGCCTGCCATTTACATTGAACCTCTGGAACCTTCTTTTTTCCATAATTATCCCTCAACAAACTCCATTGATAATACCTTTGAGACCCCTGGCTCATCCATTGTTATGCCATAAAGATAATCTGCTACTTCCATGGT
>JALUSH010000226.1 GCA_027016675.1 Thermodesulfovibrio sp. | reverse complement strand
GTATAATATAAAAAACACCTGGAGGTTAAAATGAAAAAGATACCTTTATTATTTATATTTTCTATCTTTTTAATTCAAGGCTGTCTCTCTACATTAACCGAAACAAATCAAAATACATCTTCTCACAAATTTACCAGGCATTACAAAAATAGTCTTTTTAAACTAACCAAGAACGGACTATATAGCGTTGAGATGGTGCTAAAGAAGGGCATGCTTAAAAAAGGTACTAATGAGCTTAATCTCATAGTTCACAATAGCAAAAATCAGGAGGTGGTGGAAGCGGAGGTTACTGTTCAACCATGGATGCCTGAGATGGGACATGGTATAGATATAGAACCAGTAATTAAAGAAAAAGGCGGGGGTCTGTATCATGTAACAAATCTTATACTTCCCATGGGTGGACACTGGGAATTACGAATTACTATCAGTAAGGATAAGATAACAGATACAGCTATCTTTGACTTTCCTAAAGTAGCAGCTTCAGAGCCAAAGAAACACAAGCATATAAAGCGACCAGAGGTCTTGGATACCACTACCTCTCAGACCTCTGAGAAAGGACTTTACAGGGTCACTTACGTACCTTCAATTCAACCTCTAAGGACCAATACCATCCATGAGTGGAAGGTGAAGATTACAGATAGTAATGGTGATCCTGTTAATGGTGCACGTATAAAGATAGAAGGTGACATGCCAGAGCATGGCCATGGTCTTCCTACAGAACCAGAAGTTGTGGAGGAACTCCCAGGGGGTGAATACATAATCGATGGCATGAATTTTCAGATGCCTGGCTGGTGGGTAATCAAACTTCATATACACTCCACTACTGGAATGGATACTGTTACGTTTCAATTGGATATTGATTGATAATGAAGAGTTCGAGAGGCCATGTTTCAGGGAATCATGGGTATATTGCATCATAACAGAACTCACAAGAAGGAGATACTATGAGGAAGTTAGTGTTTTTTATTAGCTTATTGTTTAGCGTGACAATAATCCTTCCCATATGGGCGCAGGAGGGCGGGTCTCATCAATGGAATGAAAAAGAACTCAAGATACTTAAAGGTTTGTGGATAGGCTCTCTGCCGGCTACAAAAGATCTATCGAACCGATATGATGGAAATGCAGAGGCAATCGCCCTTGGCAAAAGACTTTTCTTTGAAAACCGATTCAGTGGAAACAAAAAGGTCTCCTGTGCTACCTGCCATCCTGAGAATATGAACTTTGCTGATAGCCTTCCCCTTGCTCATGGTATGGGCACAACAACTCGAAGAACCATGCCACTCATAGGAGTAGCATACTCACCATGGCTGTTCTGGGATGGAAGAAAGGATTCCACATGGTCACAGGCCCTCGGTCCCATTGAAAGCCCTGTAGAACATGGTTTTACAAGAACACAAGTTGCAATAGTTGTGAAAAAATATTATAAGAATGCTTATGAACATGTATTTGGCCCCTTGCCAGAGTTTGACGAAACAAGATTGCCCATTAAGGCAAAACCTTCTCCTGATGAGCCAGCGGCTCTCAAACTGTGGATTACACTGCCAGAAAAAGCAAAAAAGGCCATCAACGAGGTTTATGTGAACGTGGGCAAGGCAATAGGTGCTTTTGTAAGAACAATTATGCCTACAGCTTCAAGATTTGACATGTATGTTGAGGCTCTTCTGAAAGGTGATATTGAGAAGGCACGCATCATCCTTACGGACAACGAAATAAGGGGGCTGAAGCTCTTTATAGGAAAGGCAAAGTGTATTAACTGCCATAACGGACCCATGTTTACTGATTATGACTTTCATAACATTGGAGTACCTCAACCAACCGATCTTCCCCCTGATGATGGAAGGGCATCTGCCATAGCAAAGGTACTCACCGATGAGTTCAATTGTCTTAGCAAGTACAGTGATGCAAAACCCAGACAATGTAAAACCCTCAGATTCATGAGCACCGATGTAGTTAAATACAGGGGTGCTTTCAAGACCCCCACTCTGAGGAATGTGGCAGAGCGTGCCCCTTATATGCATGCTGGTCAGTTTGCCACATTGCATGATGTATTACACTTTTATCGTGATTTGCCTGAAGGCTCAAGAGCACCTGATCTCGAACATGCTGACCTCAGCGATGAGGACCTCGTTTATCTTGAGGAATTCTTAAAAACCCTAAGCTCACCACCTAAATACTACCACGGGCAACAATAGAACCATTCTAAAAAGCACTATCGGTTATTATGAAAAATCATATTACACCAGTGGTGTCCAAAATAATCTCGGATATGTAAATAAGGCAGGGTGACGAAGAAAAATAAAATAGTAAACATGGAGCAGTATATGAGTGGATGAGTAAATGAGTTAAAAGGCGAATGGGTGGATGGCATTGAAAACAGGTTACTCTATTGAGTAATCCTGTGGATTGCCTTATTTTATGAGGTGCCCTGCCTTGTTATTATTTTATCTTGCACAGGTATGATATTACAGGATATCAGTAGTGTCCGGTAAAAATTTATAAGAGAAGGCTTGAAACCTCCTTTAAAGGTGATACAGAATATCACCAAAG
>JALUSH010000225.1:6634-8169 GCA_027016675.1 Thermodesulfovibrio sp. | reverse complement strand
TCGAAATTTTCCTTTTTCCATAAGCTCTTTAAGATTCTGGTTCGTAGCAGCAATAAATCGTACATCTACCTTGATGGGCCTTGTTCCACCAACCCTGAAGAATTCCTTGTCCTCGATAACCTTGAGGAGTTTCGCCTGTAAAGAAGGAGGCATCTCGGCAATCTCATCAAGAAACAGTGTTCCTCTGTGGGCAACCTCAATCAATCCCTTCTTGGTTGAAACAGCACCAGTAAATGCACCCTTTTCATGTCCAAAGAGTTCACTGGCAAGGAGTTGTTCTGTGAATATTGCACAGTTTACTGCAAGGAATGGCTCATTCCTTCGTACACCAGTATAATGGATGAGCTTTGCCACCAGCCCCTTGCCTGTACCGCTTTCACCTGTAATAATCACATTACAGTCAGAGTGTGATATGCTTTCAATAATATCCACGATCTTGAGCATCTGTTTGCTACGGGCTATAAAAGAGGGAAGGTCCTTTTCGATGCCAAGAGACATTTTCAGGGCAATGTTCTGGTTTTCAAGGCTTTTTTTTTCAAAAATTTTCTTGATTTTCAGAATCAACTCATCGAGATTGAAGGGTTTTGTTACATAATCATATGCCCCTTTTTTCATTGCATCCACTGCTGAATCAATACTGCCAAAACCTGTAATAATAATGACCTCGGTTTCAGGCCAGGTTTCTTTTATCCTTTCAAGCAAATTTATACCATCAAGCCCTGGCATCTTGATATCAGTTACCACAACATCAAAGTGTTCCTCTTTCAATTTGTTGAGTGCCTCTGTGCCATTGGAGGCACCCCATGTAATATATCCTTCTTTTTCGAGGGCATAAAGTAGATGTTTTAAAGTGATCTTTTCATCTTCAACTACCAGTATCTTCATGGTCATAACTCCTTTGGCAAATATATTGTAAATGTAGTTCCCTGAGCAGGATTGCTGGTTACCTCGATACGGCCAAAATGGTTTTTAATGATATTGTATACAATTGATAACCCCAGACCTGTACCCCTGTCTTTTGTGGTAAAAAAGGGATCAAATATCTTATCATGATAATCTTCAGGAATACCAGGGCCAGTATCAGAGACCTCTATTTTTATTACATCGTCATCTTCGGAGATTCTCGCTCTTATTTCACCTCTGCCTTCCATTGCCTCGATAGCATTTGTGAAGAGATTAAGGAATACCCGCTCCATCTGTACTGGATCAGCAGAGACATAAAGATCAGCGGGTGCTACAATAGAAAAACTGATCTCTTCGGAGGGGTATATCTTTTGCAACTGATCAAAAGCATCCTTTATCAGATCTGGTAGATTTACTTTTGTCTTCTCAGGTTTCTTCTCCCTTGCAAACTCCAGCAGGTCACCAACGATCTTTTTTACCCTCAGAGTCTGACTCAATATGTCCTCTACAGTCTCCTTTATTATTGCTTCACTGGTACCTTTAATTTCCTTTGCCAGTATTTGTGCTGAAAGATGAATATTATTTAAAGGATTGTTAAGTTCATGGGCAACGCCAGAGGCCAGGGTTCCAAT
>JALUSH010000225.1:0-6624 GCA_027016675.1 Thermodesulfovibrio sp. | reverse complement strand
CTGTGTCTGATAAGCTCCTCTTCTTTTTTAATAAGTTGCATCTCTCTGTCCTTTAAAGCCTCTGCCATATTATTATATGTTCTTATAAGAGTGCTTATTTCATCTTTTCCAGAAGGGAATGGCAGTGGAGAATAAAATCCCTCGCCTGTCTTTTCAATGGTTATCATTAATTCATTCAGTCTTCTTACAATATTCTGTGTTACCCAGAATAGTGCTATAAACCCTGATAGAAAAGCAACGGGAAATACAACTAAGATTCCTACTTCGGATGCCTTAATGACATACTGAACCCTGTATCGTGCTGCCTTGTCAATCTCTCGGGAAATATCTATTATCTTTTCTCCTGTCTTGCGTAACGCTTTAACCTGATCGTTTATTTCTCTAAGATGATTCAGCAATCTGCTATCTTTGCCTATTAAGAAAAACTGTTCCAGTAAGGTTACTATCTGTTCAGGATGTTCCAGGAAGGTCGACTCCATTATAGGAATTATAAAACGATACTTGCCTGCTCTGTTTCTAATCTGTTTGATTTCATCAAGCGTTACCGTGGCTAATTCTGTAATATTATGGAATCTTTCCCTGTATTCTCTTATTTTCGAAGCAAGTTTCAGGAGGTTTGGGTCATGACTGTTTATCCCCTTTCCCTTCTTAATAAGATCATCAATTTCGAAAAAATATCGCTTTATTTTTTCAATCTCTGAGAAATCTCCATAGAGGAAAAAATTCTTCTCATGCCTTCTGATCTGCAGTGTCTTACTTCTTATACTGTCTGATATCTCCAGAAAGGCAAAGTCCCTCCTTGCTTCAAGGAAGTCATAGATAGCTGAGATACCAAAGATAGCTATTATTGCAAAGCTTGCTGAGAATATAAGTATTATTTTCTTCTTAATAGACATGATGTATAATATCTTATACTATTTATGCTATTTTACTAAAGAGAAGCAACTATAATGAGTCAATCAAATCTGACCGAAAGCTAATTGTACCTGTTTTTAGGTTATAATTAATATCATCGGTGTCCAAAATAAATTGCCAAGACATAGATAAGGCAGGGTGCCGAAGAAAAATAAGGCCCACATATTTGAAAAAGTAGAGCGTGCATTATGAACCAAGGCCTAAAGGTGGTTCATCAGGGCATTGATGCAATGAGATTTAATTACTATATGAGTAAGCCTTTCATGCCTTACGGTGTAAGAGGAGGTTTCATGGTGTATGTCACTATCGGTATTGCTACATGGCCTTCTTCACCACCTTTAGGCCTGTATGATTTGTTCTTTACAGATTTAGTCTGTGGCATTGAAAGGGGGGCTCTATATTGAGTAATCCTGTGGATTGCCTTATTTTTATGAGGTCTCCTGCCTTGTTGGTATTTTAGCTATGTATGAATTAGTATGTATTTCAATAAAAAGAAGAGTATAACTCTGTATAGCAGTGGTCAGGACAACACTATTATGGGAATCAAAAGACTGAGTAGTCTCAGCTTCAAGTTCAGCTTTATTGTGGGACTTATTTTATTGCTTTTTTCCACATTCCTATCCATGCTTCTGTATTATTATCTCAAGGCACATGCTATTGAAAATGCTGAGAGAAAAACCCTGATTATTATGACATATGTAAAGGCAATAGGTGATTATGTGAAGGATTCCTTCAGACCAAGGATGCTTGAGATTATCTCCAAGATAGACCCTGATGACGAGTTTCTGGTTGAGTCAATCTCTACCACCCATGTAAATATGGAGATAATGAAGAAATTCAATAAGGACATACACGACTATATATACAGAAGGGTCTCTGACAGACCACTGAATCCTCAACATAAGGCCGATAGTTTCCATATGAAGATGATAGAGTATTTCAGAAACCATCGTGACAAAAAATCATGGCACTCTATTGTAAAACTTAACAACAGGGAAACCCTTGTTTATGCACGGCCTGTTGTGAGTAGTAAGGATTGTCTGATCTGTCATGGCAAAAAGGAGTCTGCACCAGTGGCAATAGTAAAGAAATATGGTGACAATGGCAACTTCGGTTGGCAGGCCAACAGAGTCGTTGGAATTGAAACTGTATCTATTCCGATGGATACTACCTTTAAACACCTTAAAAGCATTGCTTTAAGTGCCTTTTTGCTTGGATTGATTACACTTTCAGCCCTGTTTTTCGCAATATATGAGACCTTCAACTACCTTGTATCACGACCTATCAGGAGACTATCCAATATCTTCAAGGGAATAGTTAGCGGTTCGCTGCCTCTGGGCAAGGATATCAGTGTTACAAATAATGATGAGATTGGCGAACTCACAGAATCCTTTAATATCCTTGCAAGACATCTCCATGATGCCCAGGAGAGGCTGAAAAGAACAGCAAGGATTGAAAGACAGATGATGGAAACAGAGAAACTTGCTGCTCTTGGACAACTATCAGCAGGCATAGCTCATGAAATAAACAACCCCATAGGTGGCATTCAACTCTGTTTTAACAATCTTATGTCAATGGAGATGGATGAACAGACCAGACAAGAACATATAGATATTGTAATTTCTGGCCTGAACAGGATACAGACTATAGTAAAGCAGTTGCTTGAATTTTCAAGAAACTCGCCACTAAGTATTACAGCATGTTCAATCAACAATATAGTGGAGAATGTTTTAAAGATAACAGAGTATACTATATCCAAAAAGGGTATCAGACTTGTTAGGGAGCTGTCATCAAATATGCCCCAGGTTCAGGTTGACTCTAATAAGATTGAGCAGGTCTTGCTGAATATAATAATGAATGCTGTGCAGGCAATGGATAAAGGTGGAACCCTGACCATCAGAACCTGGTCTGAAAGGAATATGTGTAATATCTCAATTTCTGATACAGGCAAAGGGATCCCTGACAATATTCTGCCAAAGATCTTTGACCCATTCTTCACTACAAAGGATGTGGGAAAAGGAACCGGGCTTGGTCTTACAGTCAGCAAGGCCATAGTTGAGCAACACGGAGGCCGTATTGAGGTTGAAACATCTCACAAAGGAACTACATTTACTGTTAAAATACCCTGTGGAGAGGGCTTAGATACAAAGGAGGCGTTGAAGTAAATTGAAGGAATACAGCCAGGTTAAAAGAAACATTCTTATTATTGAGGATGAGCCTACCTTGAGACTCGGGATGAACCATTTTCTATCTTTGCATGGGTACAGGGTTTCCCTCTGTGCCGATGGCCGGGAGGGTATGGAGACAATAAAAAAAGGCAACTATGATCTAATAATTACAGACATAAGGCTTCCCTATCATGATGGTTTCGAGATACTCAGGATGGTAAGGTCTATCTATCCAGATAAGGGGGTAATTCTTATCACAGCATATGCGGATATAAAAGATGCTGTGCAGGCAATAAAAGAAGGGGCATTTGATTACATTGCAAAGCCCTTCTCAAATGAGGAACTGCTTATAACAATAGACAGATTCTTTAAGTTTCAGAGTCTTGAAAATGAAGTGACATTGCTCAGGGAAACCTTAAAAAGAAGGGAGAGTTTTGCGAATATTATAGGAGCCAGTCCTGCTATGAAGGCAGTATTTGACAGGATCTCCTCTGTGGCAAATACTGATGTGCCTGTACTTATAGAGGGTGAAAGTGGTACAGGAAAGGAACTTGTTGCGAATGCTATACATAACCTCAGTTACAGGAAGGATAAACCCTTTGTTAAGATAAACTGTGCTGCCATTCCTGAACATCTCTTTGAGTCAGAGCTTTTTGGTCATGAAAGGGGTGCCTTTACAGGAGCTACAGAGAGGCGAAAGGGTAAGTTTGAATTTGCCAGTGGAGGCACTATATTCTTTGATGAGATTGGAGATATCCCCTTACATCTCCAACCCAAGCTGTTAAGGGTAATAGAGGACCATTGTATAACAAGACTGGGAAGCAATACCACTATAACAGTTGATGTGCGAACTATCTATGCAACAAGCAAGAGTTTGAAAGATCTGATAAAAGAAGGGAAATTCCGTGAAGAACTGTACTACAGGATTAACGTGGTACCAATAAGTCTGGCTCCTTTGAGAAAAAGAAGAGAGGATATACCCTATCTTATTGACCACTTTTTGAAATACTTCAAGGAAAAATTTAAAAAGAAGGATGTGCGATTATCCCAGGAGGCATATCATGCTCTGCTGAGCTATCACTGGCCTGGAAATGTGAGGGAACTGAAACATGCTATAGAAAGGGCTGTTGTGCTTTCCAAGAATGGAACAATAGGCATTGAAGATCTGCCAGAGGAGATATCGGGGTTCAGTATCCACTGTCTCTCTGATGAACTTACCCTTGAGGAAAGTCTGAGATGTTTTGAAAGGGAGATAATCAACAGGGCACTTAAGGATTCAGGAGGGAGGAAGACTGATGCAGCAAAAAGGCTTGGGATAAGCAGGAAGGTGCTCTGGAAGAAGATGAAGGATTATGGTATTAAATAGTTCCCTACAGGGAACATAAATTTATCAATTATGTTCCCTCATCGGAACATGATTGTCTGCCTCTTCTAACAAAATCCAGCAAATTCAAATCATCCCTGAATAGCTGCAGTTGGCACATCAGTTGCTTTTAAATTCTTCTAAAACAAAGAAACATGAAATGTCTTCAGCTTCAGGATGAGAGGTCTGTACTGAAACTGAAGGTGTGGAGGGCATAATGAGGAGCTTGAGATCAATGAGGGCCTGGAATTTCTCTTAAAAACCTTGTGTTACAAGGTTTTTGAAATTTAAGAAGTAGCCTTAATAGTTGAAAGGAGGTAACGTATGGAAGAGAAAAAGACCGAAACTGTACCTCAGCCACAGTCCTCTGGTATGGGATGGAAGGAGTTGTGGCTGAAGGAAGACTGGTGGGCAGTCTGGCTGGGTCTGGGAATTGTGGTAGTGGCTTATATCTTCTTTGCAAGTGGGAGTTCCATAAAACCCATTGCTATCAAACCTGCAAAGTGGCATACCTTTGCTCAACTCTGGTCTGATTTCATAAGTCACATAGGCGCCTATACTGCTAATTTTATTATCTGGCTTGTCATCTTCAGCATAAGCACAGCCATACTGGGATTCAAACAGTCTGAGTTCATACCTTCCTTTATCTTTGTTTACATCTTCTCAGTATTGATCTTCATGGTTGGTGCATGGGATAAGGCTCATAACTACAATCTTGAGCCCCCGCTCGTGGCGCTTGCCCTGGGAATGATAATCTCCAATATTTTCAGATTACCGAAATGGATGGATACAGGCTTCAGGGTTGAATACTATATCAAGACAGGTATAGTACTGCTTGGTGCAACACTGCCCTTCACACTGATTATCTGGGCAGGGCCAATTGCATTTGTACAGGCCACAATAGTTTCTCTGACCACATTCTTGGTTATATTTTTTGTTGCTACAAAGGCATTGGGGCTTGATAAGAGACTCGCATCATGCCTTGGTGCTGGAGGTGCAGTCTGTGGCGTCTCTGCAGCCATTGCAATTGGTGGTGCGGTGAAGGCAAAAAAGGAGTATCCCTCCATTGCGATAACAATGGTGATCATATGGGCAATTATAATGATCTTCTTCCTGCCTCTTGTGTCAAGAGCGATGCATCTGCATGCAGGCATAGTGGGAGCCTGGGTCGGAACATCAGAGTTTGCAGATGCAGCAGGATTTGCTGCAGCTCAGGCATATGGCACAATGGCACAGAACCTGCCTAATATTCCTGGTACTGAAGATGCCGCTGTCTGGGGCTTCACACTGATGAAGGTTATCGGCAGGGACATCTGGATCGGTATCTGGGCATTTGTTCTGGCTCTTATATCCACCATGAAGTGGGAGGCAGAGGAGTCTGGTGTCAGACCAAGTCCTGCAGAGATATGGTGGAGATTCCCTAAGTTTGTACTCGGCTTCTTTGCTGCATCCCTACTCATGACCGCCATATCAAGCGGTTATACCCTTGAGGCATACAATAAGGTGGTCAAGCCAATGCTCGTTGGCCCCATCAAGACAATGAGGACATGGTCCTTCATATTCTGCTTCTTCAGCATAGGGCTTACTACAAGGTTCAGGGAGCTGACTAAGACAGGTGCCAAACCCTTCTGGGCATTCACAGCAGGTGTTGTTGTTAACGTAATACTGGGCTTCATACTCTCTGTGCTTGTGTTTGGCAACTACTGGTCAAGCCTTGGCAAATAATCCTGGTTCGAGGTAGCACCTCAGCGTCTGGAGGTGCTACCTCACAATTTTGTAAGTGCTGGAGGTAGTATGCAGGAGATTATTAAAACAAGATGCTGTTTTAACTGTATGTATTTTAATAATGACCCGGAATATATAGAACATGCATTCATGGGATTAAAGGTTCTGGGGTCTGGATACTCTTCAGTTAAAAGGGATGATGGTATCTGTCAGCTTGATGATAGATATCTCTCGGGCTATAATGTATGTGATGGATTCAGACAGAAAGAGTGAAACTATGCCACATTAAGGCCTGCGCAAATCATTCCTTCAACCTTACAAGGATGTAATCTTTGTGAAACCTTCCTGCAATCTTTATATAGTATAATCTATTTTAAATCTATTTACTGAATAATCTGGAGGTGAAAAAAGTGAAGAGAAGATACTTAATACTTTCAGTAGTTTCAATTCTCA
>JALUSH010000224.1 GCA_027016675.1 Thermodesulfovibrio sp. | reverse complement strand
GATGAGTGCCGAGGAGTCCCAGAACTTCATAGAGAGTTTTCTCTTTCCTCAAATGCAGTTCTCTGCTGTTACGCATTATTGACTTTGCCATGTACTTATGTTAATTTAAATATAAGCATTAAACCATTTTTAAAATGCTTACAGGAGGTAGTAGATTATGAATACAGTGAAGACATTTGTGTTATTGCTTACACTGACTCTGTTTTTTGTCTGGCTCGGTGGAGCACTTGGTGGCAAGACAGGCATGACCTTTGCCCTCATCTTTGCAGGTATGATGAACTTCTTTGCCTACTGGTTCAGTGACAGGGTTGTGCTTGCCATGTACAGGGCAAAAGAGGTCACAGAAGCCGAGGCTCCAGAACTTTACAGTATAGTAAGGCGGCTGGCACAAAAAGCGAATATGCCCATGCCAAGGGTCTATATAATTCATGCTGACCAGCCAAATGCCTTTGCAACAGGCAGGAATCCCAAACATGCTGCTGTTGCTGTTACCACAGGGATAATGAATATTCTAAGCCCTGAGGAACTCTCCGGTGTAATTGGCCATGAACTTGCCCATATCAAGCATCGCGACATCCTGATAAGTACTGTAGCAGCCACTATTGCAGGTGCCATAAGTTATCTTGCACAGATGGCACAGTGGGCTTTTATCTTTGGAGGGTTCAGAGGTGACGACGATGAAGGTGGTAATCCAATAGTGGCCTTTCTGATGATGATAATTGCACCAATCATCGCCCTGATAGTCCAGATGGCTATCTCTCGCTCAAGGGAATTTGCAGCAGATGCTGGTGGTGCACGTATAGCAGGAAACCCGAGGTATCTTGCTTCAGCACTCAGAAAGCTGGAATGGGCATCCCAGAAGGTACCCATGAGCAATGCCAATCCTGCCACATCACACTTATTTATTGTAAATCCTCTTTCCGGAAAGAACCTCGTTAAACTCTTCAGCACCCATCCTCCGATAGAAGAAAGAATAGCCCGTTTAGAGGCCATGTCCCTCTGATAGCACTTGACTTAAAAGAATTCCTTAATTCAAAATATGCAGGATAGTAAGTTCAGCAGGAGGGGGGGATTCTCCCCCATTTTAAATTATGAAGGCACTTGTAACAGGCTCGACAGGCTTCATCGGAAGCCATTTAACTGAAGCACTTGTTCACAGAGGTTATGAAGTCAGATGCCTCGTGCGAAGCACATCTGATAAAAAGTGGATTGAATCACTATCTGTAGAACTTGTCACAGGGGATTGTTTAGAACCAGAGAGTCTTGAAAGGGCTATTGATGGATGTGATTATATATTTCATCTTGCAGGGTTAACCAAGGCCTGCAGAGAAGATGACTTTTTCTGTGTCAATGTAAAAGGCACAGAGAATATCATAAAGGTAATATTAAACAGGAATAGCCCTTTAAAACGATTTCTTTTTCTCAGCAGCCAGGCTGCAGCAGGACCAAGTCTGAACGGAAAGCCTATAGATGAAAGTGTTGAACCAAGGCCGGTTTCAATATATGGCAAAAGCAAACTGGAGGCTGAAAGGCTTGTAAATGATATAAAAGATAAGATCCCTGTGACTATTATACGTCCATCTGCTGTTTATGGACCAAGGGATAGGGATTTCTACCTTTTCTTTAAACTTATCAAACGTGGGATCTTCCCCTACTGGGGGGAATCTCATTATTCCCTGGTTTATATTGATGATTTGATAAATGGTATAATACTTTCAGCAGAAAGTGAAATCTCAAAAGGGAAGACGTATTTTATTACAGATATGAGAGAATACACCAATGTAGAGATTGCCTTTGAGATTGCACGGATACTTGAAAAACCCGTAAGAAGGGTTAGAATCCCCAAGGCCATCATGCCTTTTCTTGCAAGTATTGGAGAACGGATCTTGAAAGGCAAGTCAATCTTTAATAGAGACAAGATAAGAGAAATAAGGTATAATAACTGGTTATGTAGTTCAACTCTGGCAGAGAGGGAACTGGGGTATAAACCTAAAGTAAAGTTAAAGGAAGGGTTAAAATGGACAGCAGACTGGTACAGAATAAACAGATGGCTATAAGAGAAGGGGACTTATTCGAGAAATGTTATAAATTTACCAAAGCAAAGGAGATCATGGCACTGGGGCTTTATCCTTATTTCCGTACCATAGAGAGTGCACAGGATCCGGTGGTCTATATGAACGGCCGAAGGATGATAATGGTGGGTTCAAATAACTATCTTGGCCTTACCAATGACCCCAGGGTAAAAGAGGCTGCTATCAGGGCAGTGGAAAAGTATGGCACAGGTTGTGCTGGCTCAAGATTTCTCAATGGAACCCTTGATATCCATGTGGAACTGGAGGAAAAATTAGCAAGATTCATGCGTAAGGAAGCCGCGATTATCTTTTCCACAGGATTCCAGGTAAATCTTGGTGTAATCTCTGCCCTTGTAGGCAAGGATGATGTGGTTATAATAGACAAGATGGACCATGCAAGCATTATTGATGGCTGCAGACTCTCCTATGGAGAGATTAAAAAATTCAGACACAATGATATGCATGATCTCGAGCGGGTTCTCAGGGACGCAGATGGCAGGGGAAGATTGATTGTGGTGGATGGTGTCTTCAGCATGGAGGGAGACATTATTAATCTGCCCGAGGTCTACAAGCTGGCAAGAAAATATAACGCCCGTTTAATGGTGGACGATGCCCATGGAATTGGTGTGCTCGGTAAAACAGGACGGGGCACATGTGAACACTTTGGTCTTGAACAGGAGGTAGACCTCATTATGGGTACTTACAGCAAATCTCTTGCCTCTATTGGTGGCTTTGTAGCTGGTGATAAGGATGTCATACATTATATTAAACACTTTGCCCGTTCCCTTATCTTCAGCGCCAGCCCTCCACCTGCCTCTGTTGCTGCTGTAAGTGCAGCACTGGATATTATAGACCAGGAACCAGAAAGAATCGAGAGGCTCTGGAAGAATACCCACAGAATGCTGAAGACATTCAAAGAATTAGGCTTCGAGGTGGGACCAAGCCAGACCCCTATTATACCTGTAATAGTTGGTGAGAATGAAACAGCCTTCAAGTTTGCCATGATGCTTCAACAGGAAGGGGTATTTGCCAATGTTGCTGTAAGCCCTGCTGTGCCAAATGGAAAGGCATTGATCAGAACAAGCTACATGGCCACACATACCGATGAGCATCTTGACATAGTAACAGAAGCATTCAAAAAGGTGGGCAGGGCACTGGGTCTGATTGGATGATCGAGGTCTCAGAGGTCTCCTCAAAAAAGGATCTAAAGAGATTCATACTCCTGCCTTTTAAAATCTACAAAGATGACCCCTTCTACTCCCCTGAATTGATAAGAGACCAGCTACATCATTTCTCAGAAAAGAATCCCTTCCTGAAGACGGCCAGGGTAAGGTTCTTTATTGCCCTGAAAGACGGCGAACCTGCCGGAAGGGTCACATCCATAATAAACCCCGCACATAATGACTACCACAATGACAGGACAGGTTTTTTTGGTTTCTTCGAATCTATCAATAATCATGAGGTGGCTCATGCCCTTCTGACTCGTGTAGCCTCTGAACTCAAAGAAGCAGGCATGGAGATCATGAGAGGGCCCATGAACTTTTCCACCAATGAGCAGTGCGGATTCTTGATAGATGGCTATAATGCCCCACCCATGCTTATGACCCCTTACAATCCTTCCTATTATAATGACCTGATGGAGGCATGTGGTCTTGTAAAATCCAAGGATCTCCTTGCCTTTATAAAATCAATACCAGAGGAACTGCCCGAGAAGATATACCGGGCAGCAAGGATTGCTGAAAAGAGAGGGATTCGGGTAAGGAGAGCTGTAAAAAAAAGACTCAGAGATGAGATGATGATCTTCAAGGAGATCTACAATGAGGCCTGGAAAGCCAACTGGGGATTCATACCCTTCAGTGATGAAGAGATCCACTATATTGTTAACAGATTGAAACCCATCATAGATACAGACCTAACCCTTATCGCCGAGAAGGATGGTATCCCTGTTGGATTCCTTGGAATATTTCCGGATTTCAATCTTGTACTGAGGAAGATGATGGGGAGACTTACCCCCCTCAGTATCCTGAAGGCAATATACTATTCAAGAAAGATAGAAGACCTCAGACTGCTTCTACTTGGTGTAAGACCAGAGTACAGACTGAAGGGAGTGGATGCCCTGCTTTTCAGGGAGGGATTCAAAAGTGCCAGGAGATTCAAAAGGGTGGAGTTTTCATGGATATTGGAAGATAATCTGCCCGTGATTAATCTTGTGGAGATGATCGGCGGTAAACTCTACAAGCGTTACAGGATTTATGAGAAAATTCTGTAAAAATCGCTGAAAAGCATCAGACTCATTTAAGGTTGTGCTGCAACTCAACCTTTTTCAATACAATGGAAACATTTATCCCCCCAAAGCCAAAGGCATTGGAAAGGGTGTTTCTTATCTCTTTCTCGTAGGCCCTGTCAGACATATTAAGGTCAAACTCCAATGCATCAGTATTAATGGTGGGAGGGGCAATACCTTTATGTATTGCCATGGCAGCAACGCCTATCTCAAAGGCACCTGATGCTGCAAGCATATGTCCTGTCTGTGACTTACAGGCAACCACAGAGGTGTCCTTCAATACACTGCCAAACACCTTTTTTATGGCCCTGTATTCAACCTCATCACCCACGACTGTAGAGGTTCCATGAGCAGTAATCAAATCAATATCTGATGGAGAGATACCTGCTGCCCTGATGGCCCTGTGCATGGTCTCGGCCTCGGCATCCACGGTTGAACCTGTCTGACTGGTTCCATCCGTAATTGAGGCAGAAGAGGATATCTCAGCATATATCCTTGCCCCCCTCTTTGATGCCCTCTCAAATTCCTCAAGCACTATCAGTGTTGCACCCTCTGCAAGTACAAAGCCATCCCTTCCCTGACAGAATGGTCTTGATGCCTTACTGTCTCTTCCCTTTGAAAGCACACCCATCCTCCCGTATCCTTCAAGGCATAATCTACAGACTGGCGCTTCTGTTCCACCGGCAATTGCAATGTCACCATTGCCTTCTTTTATAAACCTGTATGCCTCGCTGATTGCCATTGCACCTGATGCACAGGCTGTTGATATCCCGATACCATATCCTCTTATTCGATACCTCTGTGATACTGCAGATACAGCCATGTTTATAGTTGTTGAAGGCATCAGGTAGGGTGAAAGTCTCTTATTATCGATATATAATCCCTTTAGAGATATTTCTAACCCGTAAACCCCACCACGACTTGAACCAATGAAGAGGGCTGTATCCTGTGGTAGCCTCACATCCGCATCCTCAATAGCATCTTTTATGGCCAGAAGGGCATACTGGACAAACAGATCATAGCGTTTGCGTTCCTTCTGGGTAAACAGTGAGATACTGTCAGCACCCCTGATCTCACCTGCAATGCTCCAGGGAATATTATCAGTTGAAAATCGCGTAATCCTACGGATACCGCTTCTGCCCTCCAGAGCAGTATTCCATGATGACAAAAAACTGTATCCAAGGGGTGTGATACCACCAATACCAGTAATTACCACTCGTCTCATAATATCTCAATTAAAACTGCTATACATAATTTTCCTAATCCCGGCTATATGGATAAGGAAGAATTGTTGAGAGCAGTGGTATGGTAGAGTCTCATCTCATTCTCGCAGGCCATCCATGGCCTACTCTGAGGGAATTTTGCGATTTGCCATCCACGGCAAATCTTATGCAAAATTCAAAACCGTTCAGACTCTACCATACCACTGCTATAAATTATATTGATAGTTTCAGGACTCTGTTTTGTAACTATCAGTTTGGTCATAGGGTAGTTAAAAAAGCCTTTCAGGGATAGAAATCTTCAGATGCTCATAGGCCCCCCTTGTGGCCAGCCTCCCCCTGGGGGTTCTCTCTATAAGGCCTTCCTGTAAGAGATATGGCTCATACACATCCTCTATGGTCTCTTTATCCTCTCTGAGGGATGCTGCAAGTGTATCAATCCCCACAGGCCCTCCACCGTATTTCTCAATGATTGTTCTCAGGAGCCGCCTGTCCATCTCGTCAAGCCCCCTTTCATCCACATCCAGTGCCTCAAGGGCATGGCGTGCAATCTCTATCCCGATCACACCATCGCCCTTTACCTGAGCAAAGTCCCTTATTCTTCTCAGAAGCCTGTTGGCAATCCTTGGAGTGCCTCTGGAACGGCAGGCTATCTCACGGGCTGCCTCCTCCGTGATCTTCACATCAAGGATCATGGCAGAACGGATGATGATCTTCATGAGGTCTTCTGGATTATAG
Source organism: Thermodesulfovibrio sp. (assembly GCA_027016675.1). Taxonomy (GTDB): domain Bacteria; phylum Nitrospirota; class Thermodesulfovibrionia; order Thermodesulfovibrionales; family JdFR-85; genus JAADHP01. Next base: position 1,887 of record JALUSH010000224.1, on the reverse strand, counting down.
TATTCAAGCCTCACAATTACACCAAAACGGTCACGTAGTGGTGAGGTAAGCAATCCCGTACGGGTGGTGGCACCAATCAGAGTAAACCGTGGCAGATTGAGCTTCAATGTCCTTGCATTTGGCCCCTGACCGATGATTATATCAAGATGAAAATCCTCCATTGCTGGATAGAGTATCTCCTCAACAACTCTTGGCATACGGTGTATCTCATCCACAAAGAGTATGTCATGGTCATTGAGGTTTGTAAGAATAGCTGCCAGGTCCCCTGCTCGTTCAAGTACAGGACCTGATGTTGTCTTTATTCCCACGCCAAGTTCATTTGAGATTATATGGGCAAGGGTGGTCTTTCCAAGCCCTGGAGGACCAAAGAAGAGTACATGGTCAAGTGACTCTCCTCTCTGTCTTGCTGCCTCAATGAATACCCTGAGATTATCCTTAATCCTGTCCTGGCCAACGAATTCATCAAAACTCCTTGGCCTGAGAGTCCTGTCAAAGACAAGCTCTTCATCTATCAATTCAGAACTGATTTTATCCTTCTCAGCCATAACTATTTCATCAGAACCTTAAGAGTCTCTTTCAAAAGCTTCTCTGTTGATTTGAATTCGCCATCACGATAGACCTTTTCAAGGGCATCCCTGGCAGTGGACTTTTTATAGCCCAGACTGACAAGTGCTGACAGTGCATCATCAAATACCCTGTCTTTCTCGGTCTCCACAACAGGCAGTTTTTCTCTTAACTCAAAGATTATCCTCTGGGCTGTCTTCTTACCAACCCCTGGTAGTGCTGTTAAAAGCCCTGTGTCTCCCGCATCAATGGCGCTCAGTAGACTGTCCACCTTAGCACCTGAGAGTATGTTAAGGGCAAGCCTTGGTCCCACACCAGTGACTCCAAGCAGTGTCCTGAATACCTCCCGTTCACGCTCATCAGAAAATCCATAAAGTTCGATTGAGTCATCCTTTACATTTGTATGGATAAAAAGAAACACCTCACTACCCTCCTCAGGGAGGTCAGAAAGAAGACTGAAAGGAACATGGACCTCGTAACCCACACCATGCACCTCTACAATGATGCCACTGGGTCTTTTTAATATTAATTTTCCTCTCAGAGAGCCAATCATTATTAACTTATAATTTTACCATAATTGATTACAGTTGCGTCATATTGAACAAGCCCCCAACTACAGGGGTTTTAAAATTATCCATGGTTATTTTAAAATTACTATTATGCAAACCGTTGAGTACATACCTGTCACAGTAGACAAAAGCCATATAATCACCATAGGCGAAAGGCTGTATACAGAAAGCATCGAATTCATACGGGAGCTGGTCAACAATGCCTATGATGCTGATGCCACAGAGGTCAAAATTACTGTAAAAAAGGACTCCGTTGAGATTGATGACAACGGAACTGGTATGGACAGGAAGGGACTGGTTCAATACTTTAACATCGGCTCCCAGTATAAACTCCAGGAATCCAAATCTCCCATATTCAAAAGAGACAGGATCGGCCAGTTCGGCATTGGCAAGTTTGCCACACTTGCAGCTTGTCAGCGCTTTGAGGTTCTTACCAGAAAAGGTGACTTTGTGGGCAGAGTGGTATTTGACAAGGAAGAGTGGGAGAGGAATCCTTCGGAGTGGAGGCTCCCCCTTGAGATCCTTCCCCTGGAAGCAAAAAAGTACGATGGCACGACTGTACGGCTCCTGGGACTTCAACGCGAATTCAGGCTGGAAGATATTGAAACAAAGATTATTGAAGGAACCCCACTGAAGGCCTCGAACTTCAGGGTCATACTCAATGGGCATACAATCAAACCCAGAAGCCTCTCGGGCCATACCATCCCCGTGCTTGAAGGAACCACCTTTGGTCCTATTACAGGCGAGATAATTA
>JALUSH010000223.1 GCA_027016675.1 Thermodesulfovibrio sp. | reverse complement strand
CAGTATTGTGTTATAATGTGGCATGGTCTGAACCTCCTTTGTTTTTAGGGGTTTTTGGTAGATATTCTACCACTTTTTGTGAGGTTCAGACCTCCTTCTTTGTTTCCTTAATTGGACAGCAGTGATGTTATATTTAACAACCCTGCTACTGAAATTTTAGAAGTGATGCTACCAGGACAATCTCTCTTTAAGTTTTGGCTCTAACAGGTATTTCCTGGCTATTTTCTTCACTTGAGATTTATTGGCAACTTTGAGTAGATTTTTTATATCTATAATATCCTGTTCGCTGCCAGATATTAGTTTAAGCAAAATAAGATACTCTGGTGTGGCTACTTTTACTTTTTGTTTAAATACTGTTACAGGAATTGCATTTTTGATGCAATCAGTAGCCAAGGGGAATTCTTGGGTATTGATTAGATCTACTTCTATGGGGCCTACTGTAAAAGAGATCATTTCTTTTATTGTTGCATCCCTGGCAGGTTTTGGTTTAAAAACCTGTTTTCTATAGTTTTTTTTGAGTATATCTATAAAGTCTTTCCACTTATAATCTTCAGAAATTAATACAATAATATCTATGTCCTGAGTTGTCCTTGGTTTTATCCACGCAGATAAGGCCAGCCCCCCTATAAGAGCATAGTCCTTTATGACATCCTTCTCTAAGAGTGAGTTAATAATATTAATTGTCTTTGTGAAGGAATTGACTATTTCAGTTATTTGCATGACTTGATAGATCGTTCTACGGCTGTTTTGAGAGCAAGACTCAGGGCAAGTAACTCAAGTGCTATCTCTATACCCTTGCCGCTTGGTTTGCGTCTTTTAGTAGAGGACTTTTTGCTGCATTTCTTAAATCCATACATTTTAATATGCCTCTTGGAGTTTTAATATACAGAAATATTATAGCATAAGAAATTGTCTCGTTATAAATATGAGGTGGACTAATCACGAATTGCCTTGACAGATAAGGCGTATTTGAAAATCAACAGCGTTACATTTCAATGCAAATAGTAACTTTATAAAGACCTTCCTGAAATTATATCCAAACGAGTGAGATATTTAAGGTGTTAAAGATATTGCTGTCTTTTTAAAAAGTAGTGTAAAAACTCATAGAAATTTTGCCTCCCTTAATCCCTCTATCATTGTTGTTACAAAGACAATGGTAAGACCTATCATTATCGCCCATATGTTGACCAGTCTTAGATAAAGCAGTATGGCCAGTATGATAAAGAGTATCAAAAGCCTGAAAAGACTGAAGAAGATTATCCTGCCCTTAAGCTGTCGGGCTATTTCAGGGTCTGTGATTCCCTGTATGCCCCACTGTATGCCTTTAAGATTGGCAAGCGCCAGTGCTCCACCCACCAGGATGCCTGCTGGGAATTTTTTCCAGTCAAAGAATGAGGCCACCAGAGCTGCAATTAAAAGCAGCACAAGGGATATTCTATTTATTCTTTTTACCATCTTCATCTTTCTTAGTCTGCCTCCTTGCAAATCTGAAAAGGTCCCTGAAACCTGATATTATTCCCAATATGAGAAAGATTATTGTAAGATATGGAGATGTGTTGAACAAGCTGTCAAGTCCATATCCAATAGCAAGACCAACAAATGTGGATACCACAAGATTCAATGGTGCAGTACTTGCCTCCAGTAAATCCTTCCATATGCTTTTTGGCTCCCTATCCATGATTCAGATCTTCAAAGTCTGTTATTATAAGTTCACGGGTTATGCGAGCAACTTCTTTCATGAATTCAGTCTGTGCCTCCTTTTCAAGGAGATCACAATACTGCGGTATCCAGTTTATCATATGTAATTTGAAGAACCTTTGTAAATCTTCAACCCTATTGTTATCTATGAGATAGGCAGTGTAGAGTAGTTCAAGTCCGATATGATCAGGGGGTACGGTTGTTATCTCAGGAGCAATATTGAGGCCTGCTGAGGTATATAATTGAGATACTTCATCGGATATCCGCTTGTCTTGAGTTTTACTGTTTGTTTCAGGATAGAGATAGAGTGATTCATAAGGTGGAAGGATTGCTCCAGGTGATGAAACCAGATTAAAAAAATCCTCCTCTATATCCTCTATCCTTTCAGTGCCTGGTTCCATTTCAAATTCCTCGGACAATTCTCTGACCACCTCTTCTGATATCCCGTAGAGATAGAATATGGCAAGGACTTTGTATGCCCGGGAGAGGTCCTGGTTAAAGGAATCTAATAGCATAGGAAGTCTTTTGATATGCCAATAATACTGATATTGTGCCTGTCTGCCAATCTGACCATTTCATCCTTATGAACAATTATTGCCCTTGCTGCCTCTACAGCAAGTGTTGATGCCTGTACCTGGATCATGGTCTTTAGTGTTTCAATACCCACTACAGGTACATCGTACCTGAAATCCTGCTGGGGTTTTGCTACCTTCACAACAACTGCTCCAGAGCCTGCCAGGCTTCCACCCCGTCTTATCGCCTCATCTGTGCCTTCTATTGCCTCAACAGCCATTACAGCCCTGTCTTTTATTACTACGGTCTGTCCTATATCAAGCCGTCCAATCTCCAGTGCTATTCTGTATCCGAACTCTATATCCTTTTTTATTGATGTGGTGGGTTTTGTTTTCGTAATAACACCCTCGGGCATCAGGGGTTCCTGTGCAAAGCAGGTGGTTTCTACTATTTGTATGCCCTCTGTCTTGAGTTCCTCTGTAATGGCCTGCAGTATGGTATCGTCTTTTTTGTCTTTCAGTTTGAAAAGCAGTTTTACTGCACGGATATCCGGCTGGATATTGCTCTTGTAGAGCAGGCTTTTGGAGACCTTGCCTGCCATGATAGCCTCTGTAATACCTGCATCCTTCAGTACCTTGATAAGCCTACCCAGTTTTCCCACATTGACTCTTTTTATCTCATCGGCACATCCATTGAGATGGTCTGCTATTGGATCAAGGGCAACCATCAATACATAATAACCCTGTCTTTTTGCCTCCTCTGCTAACAGGCAGGGAAGTGAACCCTTGCCTGAGATAATGCCTATCTTTTTCAATTCTCGTTCCCTCTTTTTAAATGATTCCAGAGTTTAGTGATTTTACCGAAACTTACTTAATATTATTCAACAAATCGATCAGTTCAGGTAATTATAGATCAGGTCTTGCAATTCCTCTTCTGTTAGAATTAATAAAGTTAATCAGATGAGCTATCTCATCTGTATAGGGAAGTTCCGCCTGAACCTTTTTAATTGCCTCTTTCAGGGATAACTTCTCCCTGAAGAGAATCTTGTAAGCCTTTTTTAACTCTGAGATTGTTTCGTCATTAAACCCGTGTCTTTTAAGCCCTACAATATTAAGTCCATAAAGCTTGGCACGAGGGCCTGAGGCTATGGTATAGGGTGGAATATCCTGAACAACACCACTTAGTCCACTTACCATTGAATAGGCTCCGATTCTTGTAAACTGGTGTGCAGCCGCCAGTCCTCCAAAGACAGCATAATCCTCAACTGTTACATGCCCACCAAGGGTTGCAGCATTGGCCATAATAATACCATTGCCAAGTTTGCAATCATGTGCAATATGGACATAGGCCATGAGAAAATTGTTGTCTCCTATCTCAGTATAGCCATCACCATCCACAGATGCCCTGTGTATGGTGATGTATTCTCTGATGAGGTTATTCTTACCTATCTTGACTCCTGTGGGCTCAGCCTTGTATTTAAGATCCTGAGGTGGCAATCCTATTGTTGTAAAGGGAAAAATTTTGCATGACTCACCAATTGTTGTATTTCCCTCAATTACTACATTATTAAAAATCTCGGTACCCTTTGATATCTTAACACTGTCTCTGATTATGCAGTAAGGTCCTATCTTTACATCATCATCGATTTCCACAGAACTGTCAATTATAGCTGTAGGATGTATCTCAGTGGCCATCTTTATAACTCCTTATCCGTAATCATTGCTGTAAACTCAGCTTCTGCTACAAGTTTGTCATCAACATAGGCATTGCCTGCAAATCGCCAGATTGTCTGTCTCCCCCTGAGGACAGTTATTTCCAGTCTTAACTGGTCTCCTGGAACCACAGGCTTTCTGAACTTTGCCTTTTCTATACTGAGAAAGTAGGTTGCCTTACCAGACATGCCTGATTTATAGGCAAGCACACCTGAAACCTGAGCCATTGCTTCTATTATCAATACCCCCGGCATGATCGGATTTCCCGGGAAATGGCCCTGAAAAAAGGCTTCGTTCATCGTGACATTCTTTATGCCCACTATTCTCTTTCCTTCTTCGATCTCAATTATCCGGTCTACCAGGAGAAAAGGATACCTGTGAGGTAAGACCTCCATGATCTCTTTAATCCCGATCATTGTCTTGTCCTCCTTTGATTTCTTTTATTGCCTTTTCAAGTTCCTTGACCTTCTTGTGAATATCGGGTAGTAGTTCAAGTGTTGCCCTGACTCTCAACCATTTAAAGTGAGACATTGCTGGTGAGCCAGAATATACTCCCTTTTTAACATCACCCATTACACCGCTTTGTGCGGTTACGATTGTGCCATCTTCGATAGTGGTATGGTCAGAGACGCCTACCTGTCCTGCGAGGGTAACATAGTTTCCCAATCTGGTGCTTCCTGCAATTCCAACCTGGGCAACGATTATGCAGTGTTTACCTATATGTACATTATGTGCAATCTGAACAAGATTGTCAATTTTTGTACCTTCCCCAATGACTGTATTGCCTGTGGTAGCCCTGTCAATTGTTACTGATGCACCTATTTCAACATCGTCTTCAACAATTACACCACCTACCTGTGGGATTTTATAATGCCTGTCAGCCTCAAAGACATAGCCAAATCCATCTGAACCTATAACTGTGCCTGCATGAATCCTCACCCGGGAACCTATTACAACATTGTTATAAATACTTACATTCGGGAAAATTACACAATCTGAGCCAATCTTTACATTTTCACCAATGAATACACCAGGGTAAATAATGGTTCTGTCACCAACAGTAGTATTCTCACCAACAAATACATGGGGATAGATGGTTGCATCTTTACCAATCTGAGCGGTGCTACAGATATGGGCTTCCTTACTTATTCCTGTAACCCCTTTTTTTTCAGGATAGAAGAGTTCCAGGATCCTTGCAAAGCCTATAAGAGGGTTTTTTACTACAAGCTGAGGGATATTCAGATCATCCAATGCCTCATTGGTTATAACAGCGGATGCAGAGGATTGAGTTAGTTTTTTCAAATACTTTTTGCTTTTTATAAATGTAATCTCCCCTTCTCTGACATCCTCAAGGCCTGAAACCCCCGTTATCTCGATCTCTCCATCTCCAAATAATTCGGCATTTATATGTTGAGCGATATCCTTTAATTTCATTTTTTTGTCTTGATCTCTTCATTGTATCTTTTGATTACTTTGTCAGTTAGATCAATTGCACTGTCTGCATACAGTATGAGGCCTTCTGCTTTTTCCAGTATAATGGTATAGTTCTCTTCTTTACCTATCTGCTGTACAACCTTAACCAGATCATTCAGGATCTCCTTTGTAAGTTCTGCTTCCTTCTTCTTTACTTCTTCCTGTGAATCCTGTACGAATCGCTTGTATTCCCGTATTTTTCTATCCAGTTCATCCTGTTTCTTCTTAAGGGCCTCTGCAGAGAGCAGGGATGCCTGTTTGTCCATCTCAGATTTTAATTTTTCTATCTCTGCACCACGTTCATCGATTATTTTTTGTTTTGCCTTGATAATCTCTTCAAGGCTACTTTTGGCCCTTTTGCCACCTTCAGACTCATTGAGTGCTTTTTGTAAGTCCACATAACCTATCTTTGCATCAAGGGCATAACTTACTCCCTGAAAAGCAAGAATCAAAAACAAGATTAATACAAACCGCTTCATTGTCTCCTCCTTTATAATATTTAAGATTTTTTAAACTTTAAAAGTATCCACCAAAGGAAAATTCTATCCTTCCCTGGTCTTCGTCCTCGCGTCTGTCGAGATTATAACCATATTCTATTCTGATGGGTCCGAATGGGGACATCCATCTAACCCCGGCTCCGGTAGTGTATCTGAGGTCAGCACCAAAGGTTTCAGAGGTATCATAGGCCTTTCCAGTATCAAAAAAGACTACACCTTTTAATTTTAGGTCTGTTATTAAAGGAAATATGTATTCTAAATTAACAATAAGTTCCTTTGTACCACCAATTGGGTCTCCGTTGTCATCCTTTGGCCCTCCTTCGCCAAAACCCAGTCCCCTGATTGTATAGAGACCTCCAACGTAGAATCTTTCATACAGAGGAAGTTTGTGATTAAAAAGCCCTGTAGCGTAACCGATTCTGCCTCTTGCAGCAAAGGTCGTCTCTCCTATGGGGAAGAACCATGATGAGTCAAACAATCCTTTGATGAAAAAGTTGTTACCACCAAGTCCAGCATATGTAATGTAGAGAGAGTTTTTAGAACCTCTGTGGGGATCAAGGTAATTATCCCTTGTATCTCTTGATATGGCAGGGGTAATGCTGCTGGTTACATTTGTTCCTTCCTGGTCTTTAACAATATTTGATGCCCCTTCATCGATATTGGAAATGGTAACTTTTTCATATTTATAGGTGATGCTGGTGTTCCAGTATTCTCCAAATCTCTTTCCAAAACCTATTGTACCGCCTGTTGCTTCTCTGTCATAAGCCAGATAGTCACGACGTGTCTTATATAGGCTCACAGAGAAGGAAAGGGGTTTATCCATGAACCAGGGGTCTCTATAGGAGAGTTCATAAAATGTGGAACGACCACCAAACTCGCCCCGCAGTTTTATGTATCTCCCGGTTCCAAAAAGATTTGCCTGGGTAACATCAATCATGGCCACGAACTTATCTATAGAACTATAACCGCCTCCCACACTCAAGAAACCAGTAGCCTTTTCTTTTACCTTTATATCTATGTCAAGTTTCTTTTCTTTCACCCGCGGTTTTGGTATCAGTTCCACTGTTTCAAAGAAATTAAGGTTGTTTATCCTTTCATAGCTTCTCTGCAGAAGTTTGCTGTTGAAGATATCTCCTTCATCAAGACGCATCTCTCTTCTGATTACCTTATCCTGGGTTTTTGTGTTGCCGATGATTTCTATTCTTCCAACCCTGTATATATCTCCCTCATTAACATTCATTACAAGTTTTACAGTTTTTGTTTTTTCATCAGGTATTACCTCTGGTTCCACAGTAGCCAGGGCATAGCCTCGCTCAGAGTAGAATTCGGTTATCTTTCTTATGCCTTCCTGTAGTAGTTTTTTGCTGAATATATCACCCTTCTTTAGTGGTAAAAGCTCCTTTAATCTTGGTTCATCAGATGGAGCATGTGCCCTGAATTTTATTTCCGATATTCTGTATTGAGGCCCTTCGGATATCCTTATCTTAATCAGCATTTTTTTTCTGTCCTTTGTTAAGGTTATTTCAGGGTCAGAAACCACTACATTTAAAAAACCATTATCATAGTAAAGATCCTTTATTCGTTCAATATCCTGCTTCATCACAGATTTTTTATAGTAACCTGATGAAGTAATAAAGGAAAAAATCCACCACGACTTTGTTTTCATTACTCGCTTTATTTTGCTGTCAGATATTTTGGAGTTGCCGATAAATTCTATGTCCTTAATCCTGACCTTAGAACCCTCTTCTATTAGAAAAGTCAAAGTAACTTCACTATCAGATATCTCTTTAACAATAGGTACTACTTGAGCAGTCCAATAGCCTTCTGATTCATAAAAGTTTTTCAAGGCTGATACATTCCTTTGAATCAAAGTAACGTCAGCGATTGCTCCAGGTGTTATGGTTAGTTGAGCACTTAGCTTGGTATCATCAAATTCACGATTTCCACTGAAGTATATTCTTGAGATTGTGGGTTTCTCTTTAACGATATATATAACCTTCAATCCACCTTCATAGGGTTCGACTTCAACCCTCACATCTTCAAAATATCCCATGTTGTAGATATTTTTGATGTCTTTTGATATCTTTTGTCTTGAAAGAGGCTGTCCTATTTTCTGCCCGATTCTTTTAAGAATAGCACCTTCTTCAATTCGTTTAAGCCCTCTAACCTCGATTGCAGTAACAATTGGTGATGGTGATGCATAAATCTCTTTGTGGTATGATAAAGGCAAAATAAAAAGAAAAGCTAAGAAGAAGAGAAATATTTTTTCTTTCATTAGACAACCCCTATCTATAATAATGTGTTTTACATTGTTTTATAA
>JALUSH010000222.1 GCA_027016675.1 Thermodesulfovibrio sp. | reverse complement strand
GGGGATATAAATATTATGGATGCGACAGGAGGTCAATGTATGGTATAAGTGTCTTCAGTTCATTGTGGCTTACGCTGGAATGCCAGTTCCCTGTTATTTTTGCTATCAGGATCAGACCGAAGAAAAGGACTATCACTGAAACAATGAAAAACTCGGGTCTGATTCTCATATTCTTCACAACTCCCATGTCCAGCGAACCTCGTGATGGACAGTAGCTTACACAGGTAAGACAACCATTGCACTCAGGTGAATTAATGTTTGTCTTCCTATCAACAGGCAGGAGGGATGGACAGTTCTTACTACATAATCCACAGTTAATACACTTTGACTCGTCTCTTCGTATCGTGGCAGGGCTTGCGTAGCTTAAAAGACCAAGCAAAGCCCCATAGGAGCATAGATATCTGCACCAGAAGTTTTTATACATAAGTGATAGTGCAAAGAGTGCAATCAATGTGATCATGGTTGTTGATGACATATCAGTAAAAAACCTAAGGAGCTTTATATCAGCCAGCTTCTAGTAAGGTGTATTCAGAAAACCCTGTATTGCTGATGGCGACATCTTGATCAGGATGGCATGGATAAAAAATGCCATTAAGATGTATTTAATCGACCTTAATGGATAATCAATGTATGCCGGGAGGGTAAAGTTCTTCCCTAAGATTCTTCTACCAATCTTCCAGACACCCTCTGACAGTGTCCCCACAGGGCATATCCATCCACAGAATGGAATTTAACTATATCCATAAAGTTGGAGGCGATAAAAAATATCAAAATACAAAAAGGGATGGGTGGGTATTGGCTTTTCACATCATTCTCGACGGACATCCCTGTCCGTCTCCGAGGAGAAAATCAGTTTCACCCTCCAGGTGAACCTTTTCTGATTTTCCAAAACCGCTCTAAGCCAACACCCACCCATCCTAAAACTGACTATCACTGATTTTTTCTCTATTAATGGTCTTCTTCACCACCTTTAGGCCTGTGAAGGACTGCTATGTATGTTATGTCTGTAGTGTTTTGTCTGTTTTTTTTATTGGGGGAACTCCTGATACACATCAGGTTGTTATGGAAAAAGGAATAATGTTAAAATCATTTCCATGTCAGCATTGAAGGACAACATACTTCAACTCATAGGCAATACCCCCATGGTCAGGATAAACCATCTTGCTGATGAGAGTTCTGCCACTATATATGCCAAGCTTGAGGGGTTTAATCCAGGTGGTTCTGTTAAAGACCGCATTGCCCTTAACATGATCGAGGTTGCTGAAAAAGAGGGTATCCTTAAACCGGGTGGCACCATTATTGAGCCTACAAGTGGTAACACAGGGATAGGCCTTGCCATGGTGGCCGCAGTGAAGGGCTACAGACTTATTCTTACAATGCCCGAGACAATGACCGTGGAGAGAAGACAGCTACTCAGCGCCTTTGGTGCCGAGCTTATCCTCACCGAAGGAGCAAGGGGTATGATGGGTTCACTTGAAAAGGCAGAAGAACTTGCCCTCACGCACAAGGACTACTTCATGCCCCAGCAGTTTGAAAATCCTGCCAATCCTGATGTGCACAGAAAAACCACAGCCATGGAGATTATCAGTACCCTTGGAGGTGTGCCTGATGCCTTTGTCGCAGGCGTTGGCACGGGTGGAACCATTACAGGTGTGGGAGAGGTATTCAAGGAAAAGAGAAAGGACTGTATCATTGTGGCTGTAGAGCCAGCTGCTTCAGCGGTTCTGTCTGGTGGTGAGCCAGGCCCACACAAGATTCCTGGCATAGGCGCTGGTTTCTTTCCGGGCATACTGAACAAAGACATCATTGATGAAGTAATACCAGTAAGTGATGAGGATGCTCATAGGATGACAAGAGAGATAGCCCTAAAGGAAGGTCTCCTTGTAGGTGTATCCTCGGGTGCTGCCATGTGGGCTGCATTAAAGGTAGCCAGGAGGTTGGGCAGAGGGAAAAAGGTGGTTGTTATCCAGCCTGACAGGGGGGAACGTTACATGAGCATGAATATCTTCACATAAAGAATTTCTGGCTTACCTTTTCACATTCAACACACCGTCACAGGAGGCTATCCTGTTCTTCAGCGATATTAATTGTTCCTTATTCTTTACTTCTACAATGAATGTAAGATGGGCCCTTCTATCATGAGTTGTACTTGCCTCAAGATGGCTGATATTCACATTCATAGAGGACATAAGTGCACTTAAGCTGGCAAGCACTCCTGGTTTATCAACTGTTTCCACATATAGTCTTGCCTGTGCTGTCTTGTCTTCGTCAGTTAACCATTCTACCTCTACAAGCCTGGCATCGTCCACGGCTATTCTTCCAAGATTGGGACAGTCCGTACGATGAATGGTAACCCCTTTGCCTCGTGTTACAAAACCGACAAGACTGTCTCCAGGTATGGGATAACAGCACCTTGCTGTATGGTAAAGGATATTATCGATCCCCTTTATCTTTATTCCCTTAACCTCAACACCCTTGCCTCGTTTCTTTATAGGAATAGTCTCTTCTTCCTTCTCCTCTGGAAGGAACTTGTTAATCACCTGGTGTACAGAGACCTTCCCATAACCCACCGAGACCAGCAGATCATCTGTGCTTTTCATGCTAAATGATTTTGCAATCTCCTCCATTTCATCTGATTTTATAAGGTTTGGACTCAGACCCTTCTTTCTCATCTCGGTCTCAAGCAGTCTATAACCAAGCTCAAGGCTTTGTTTCCTTTCTTCACCTTTGATCCATTGTTTTATCCTCGTTCTTGCCCTCTGTGTTACCACAAAATTAAGCCAATCTCTACTTGGGCCATGTGATGAAGAGGTGATGATCTCCACCGTGTCACCACTTTGCAACTGGTATCTGAGCGACACGATCCTGCCATTTACCCTTGCACCAATACATCTATGGCCTACCTCTGTATGGATGCTATAGGCAAAATCAACAGGCGTAGAGCCTGCTGGAAGTTCTTTGATCTCGCCACGGGGGGTAAAAACATATACAACCTCGGGGGTAACCTCTCCTTTTACCATCTCAAGGAACTCACGGGCATCCTTGAGTTCCTTTTGTGAATGTATCAATTCCCTGAGCCATCTGATATACCTTGCATCCTTTTCCAGCACCTTTCCACCTTCTTTATACATCCAGTGTGCGGCAATACCTTCCTCTGCTATACGGTGCATATCATGGGTTCTTATCTGGAACTCAACACGTTCACCTTTTGGACCCACCACAGATGTATGCAATGACTGATACATATTGGATTTCGGCAGGGCAATATAGTCTTTGAACCTTCCAGGAATGGGACGCCACATGGAATGAATAAGGCCGAGTATCTCATAACAATGAATCTTCGTATCTGTAATAATTCTTAATCCAAGGACATCATAAACCTGTTCAAAGGGAATCTTCTGTATCTGCATCTTTCTGTATATACCATACAGATGCTTTACCCTTCCTGTTACCTCCCCAGGGATGCCATGTTCTGCAATCTTGTTTCTTACCTGTTGAGCCACCTCGTTTATGTAACCCTCCTGTTCCTCCCGCCTTCTTGCTACCTTCTTCAACAGGGTTTTATACATCTCTGGATTCAGATATTTAAAGCTGAGATCCTCAAATTCTGCCCTCATCCAGCCAATACCAAGTCTGTTTGCAAGGGGAGCATATATCTCCAGGGTTTCCTGGGCAATCCGTTTCTGTTTCTTGGGGGAAAGATGTTCAAGTGTCCTCATATTGTGCAGTCTGTCAGCAAACTTTATAAGTATTACCCTTATATCTTCGGCCATTGCAAGAAACATTCGTCTGAAGTTTTCAGCCTGTGCTTCCTCTTTTGTCCTGAACTGCATCTTCCTTAATTTGGTGAGCGCACCTACAAGAAATGCCACCTCTGAACCAAAAAGTCCCTCTATGTCCTTCAGGTTTGTTTCCGTGTCTTCAACTGTATCATGAAGCAGACCCGCAATTATACTGGTAAGATCAAGATGCATATCAGCAAGTGTGGAGGCAACTGAGAGGGGATGGTCAATGTAGGGGGTACCCTCTACACGTTTCTGGCTGCAATGTGCCTCGTGAGAAAAGTAATATGCCTTTCTGAGTAGAGATACATCTGCATCAGGTATATACTCCTGAACCTTGGAGGTTAACTCATCAAGGGTTAACAATCTGTACCTTTTTTCTGTATCTACTGCCATAATTTATAATATAATCTTTTCCCTGGTATTGACAAATCAAATCTATTTTAGTATTCTATATATAGACGGCTATTGAATTAAGAGAACTCCTATCAATTAATCAGAGTAAAGGGGCATAGCCCTTAAACCTCATATGATTTCAGGGAGAAATAATCCACAGAAAATATTTAGATTAGCCTTTCATACACCAGGTGTTAAAATCAGAATAAATTAATGATAATTCCAGAATATCATAATATGGATAAAAAAACAACTACTCTTTTGGATTAAGTTCCTGATAATAATCCATAATATCAGCCCTGATGTACTTCAGGGTATAAATTTAAGACGAGGTCTGCACTGAATTTATCTCAGTATAAATAAGCTAAGCACCGAAGACCCTGTGCAGGAGGCGGTCAATTTCTTTGTGCTTTGGCTCAGAAGTATATGAAGAAACAGGTGTATTATCCAGGTTTTAAAGTTAACCACAATTCAAAAAAATCACATTTGAAATTAATCAAATCAAAATTTCAAGGAGAAAGGTATGACCAATAGTATCTCGATATCAGAATTAAAGGAAAAGACTATTGAAGAACTCACAGAATATGCTCGTGAACTCAAGATTGAAGATATCTCCAGTCTAAGGAAACAGGATCTCATTTACGCTATCCTTAACGCACAGGCTGAAAAAAGTGGAGCACTAACAGGTGAAGGAGTTCTTGAAATTCTTCCTGATGGTTTTGGATTTCTTCGTTCACCTGATTACAGTTACTTACCCAGCCCTGACGACATATATGTCTCACCATCCCAGATAAGGAGATTCAACCTGAGAACAGGCGACCTGGTGAGAGGTCAGGTGCGTCCACCAAAGGATAGTGAACGATACTTTGCACTGCTGAAGGTTGAAGCAATAAATGATGGGCCTCCAGAAGACAATATCAAAAGGCCCCTCTTTGATAATCTCATCCCTTACTACCCCACAGAAAAAATTAAACTGGAGTACAGCTCGAAAGATTACTCTACAAGGGTTATGGATCTCATCACACCCGTTGGTAAAGGACAGCGTGGTATGATTGTTGCCGCTCCACGGACAGGAAAAACAATGCTTCTCCAGTCAATAGCAAAGGCAATCAAGAAAAATCATCCCGAGATTCATCTCATCATCCTTCTTATTGATGAACGACCTGAAGAGGTTACAGACTGGAAACGCCAGGTAGAGACCGCTGAAATCATAAGCTCTACCTTTGATGAACCACCCCAGAGGCATACCCAGGTCTCTGAAATGGTTATTGAAAGGGCAAAGAGACTTGTGGAAATAAACAGAGATGTGGTTATACTCCTTGACAGTATCACCCGACTTGCTAGGGCATATAACTCAATAATTCCCACAAGTGGGAAGGTTCTCTCTGGTGGTCTCGATGCCAATGCCCTTCAGAAACCAAAGCGATTCTTCGGCACAGCACGAAACATTGAAGATGGTGGAAGCCTTACCATAATTGCCACTGCACTTGTTGATACCGGTAGCAGGATGGATGATGTGATCTTTGAAGAGTTCAAAGGGACTGGTAATATGGAATTACATCTTGATCGAAAACTGGTTGATAAACGTATCTTCCCGAGCATCAATATCAGTGCATCAGGCACAAGGAAGGAAGAACTTCTTGTAAAACCTGATGTACTGAACAAGATGTGGATACTCAGGAAGGTTCTCAGTCCTCTTGGTACAGTGGAAAGCATGGAGTTCCTCCTTGACAAGCTCAGGAATACAAAGAACAACAAAGAATTTTTAGAGATGATGAATAAATAAGGATGCCCAGGGCCTTCAATGTCAATCCATAAGGATACAAACTGAATGTTTTTTCTTCCCATCCCTATAGCGCTTTTCATACTCTTTATTCTTTTGATGCCACTACTCTTTGCACTTGCTCCTGCTATGGCCTTTGCAAAGCTCGGGCTTAACCCTCTATGTGGATATGCCTTTTTTATTCTCTGCCTTGTTGGTAGTGGTATTAATATCCCTGTACATAAAGAGGAACTGCATCAAATCACTCCACAGGATGAACTGACCCTGCTTATCCAGAGATTCCTTGGAATTCGCATACCTTATGTAGGGCAGAGGGTTATTGCAATAAATGTAGGTGGAGCAGTGCTGCCAGTACTGCTGAGTATCTATCTGATGGGCAAGGCACCTATTAATCTGATACTACTTGCCACATTGATTACAACAGTGGCCTCCTATCTCTTAAGCAAACCTGTTAAGGGTGTTGGCATAGTAATGCCTGCATTTGTACCGCCAATCATAGCTGCAATAACAGCACTTATACTTACCCGTGAGTATGCACCTCAGGTGGCCTATATCTCCGGGGTTCTGGGAACCCTTCTGGGAGCAGATATTATCAGGCTTCCTCAGTTGAGGCATCTTGAGGCCCAGTTTCTCAGCATCGGAGGTGCAGGAGTCTTTGATGGCATATATTTAGTGGGGCTTGTATCCGTACTACTTGCATAGAGCTTTAGTGGAGGACTTCACAACAGATACTTTATCACAACAAACCCAGCAATAAGCAACAGAACAAAAAGATAGGTAAGTAGATTGAAATATCTGTCAATAAAATCCTTAATTGGAGGGCCAAAAAGATATATTAATGTTGCAACTGCAAAGAACCTGGCTCCTCTACTGAGTGTTGATGCAATAAGGAAAACAGTAAAATCCACTCTAAAGAAACCAGCAGAAATAGTAAATACCTTATAAGGGATAGGAGTGAATCCTGCTATTGCAATAGCCCATGCCTCGTATCTCAAGAAATAATCTCTTACCTGATTGAAGGTGTCTTCTTTTACATAATGAAAAAGGATTTCCTTGCCAATCTCCCAGAAGTTCATACCAATGATAAACCCCAATATCCCACCCAGAACAGAACCCACCGTACATACTGCTGCATAATTAAAGGCCTTCCTGTTTCTTGAAAGGCATAATACTATAAGTAGAACATCAGGAGGAATAGGGAAGAATGATGATTCTGCTACAGCAAGCAAAAAAAGTGCAGGTGTGCCGTAAGGCGTATCTGCCCAGTGAAGAACCCATTGGTAAAGTCGCTTTAGATATACTATCAATGTCTGGCTCTATTTCTCTTTCTCTATAAAATCCCTCAACCATTTGCTTCTTGAGGGATGCTTCAGCTTTCTCATAGCCCTCACCTCTATCTGCCTCACACGTTCACGGGTTACCTTCATTGCCTTACCCACCTCTTCCAGTGTGTGGGGTATATCTGTACCATCAAGGCCATATCTTCTTCTGATAACCTCAGCCTCCTTGGGTTTAAGACTACTCAGAACCTTTTCAAGGTGTTCTCTGAGGTCTGCTCTCATCGCCTCTTCAAGGGGGGACTCCACTATAGCATCCTCTATAAAATCCATTAAATAGCTATCCTCATCATCACCAACAGGTGTCTCAAGGGAAATAGTCTCCTTTCCTGCCTTCATTATCTGCCTTACCTTTGATTCTGACATCTCAGCCCTCTGGGCAATCTCCTCCACAGTAGGTTCTCTGCCAAGTTCCTGTACAAGCTCCTTTGTTATTCTATTTACCTTGTTTATACTTTCTATCATATGCACTGGCAGCCTTATTGTTCTTGACTGGTCTGCAAGGGCTCTGGTTATGGCCTGTCTTATCCACCAAGTGGCATAGGTACTGAATTTGTATCCCCTTCTATATTCAAACTTCTCAACAGCCTTCATAAGGCCAAGATTTCCTTCCTGAATCAGATCCTCCAGGCTCAGTCCCTTACCTATGTATCTCTTTGCTATACTGATGACAAGTCTCAGATTTGATTCCACAAGTTTTGTTTTTGCTCTGTGTATCTGCTCCTCTGTCCTTCTTATTGCCCTTACCACGCGTGAGAGTTCTTCATACTCCATTCCTACCCGTTTCTCGATAAGTTTTATCTCCTCTTCTATCTGCTTCTTACTGGAAGGTTTTTTTTCTAATTCCTTTATCTTCTCTTCTAATAGTTCATAGAGTCTCTTTATTTCATCAGCAAAGGTATAAATGGCAGCTTCCGTGAGATTAAGCTTAAATACC
>JALUSH010000221.1 GCA_027016675.1 Thermodesulfovibrio sp. | reverse complement strand
TAGAGGAAGAAGAACCGAAGGCTTAAGGCAAAGCAAGATTAATAAAGCGAGGAGGATATGGCCAGATTAAAAAGTATTGAAGAGCTACAGAATCTGAGGCTCCTTCTTGAGGAGGAGACCTTTCCTGAAGACAAGGAGCGTATCAGGGTATGCACTGGGACGGCCTGCATGGCAACAGGTGCTAATAAGGTGATAGAGAAGATTGAGCAAAGGGCAAAGGACTACGGGCTTGATATCCAGGTGGTGAAGACAGGCTGTCAGGGGCTCTGCCAGAAGGGGCCTGTGATGAAGGTTGAGCCCTTCGGGTATTTCTATCAGAGGGTCAAGCCTGATGATGCTGAGCCTATTGTAAGCAACACCCTCTCAGCAGGTTTTCCTGTAAGGCACCTGTTAAACAGGGATACCATCTATAAAGAGCCCTATGAATTGATGGATGAACTTCCTTTTTACAAGAAACAGCTACGTATCGCTCTTCGTAACAATGGTCGTATCGATCCAAGAAACATATACCATTACATAGCAGTGGGGGGGTATACAGCCTTTGAAAAGGCACTGAGCAGTATGACACCTGACGAGGTGCTTGATGAGGTTGACAGGGCAAACCTCCGGGGTCGTGGTGGTGCTGGATTTCCTGCTGGTAAGAAGTGGCGTCATACAAAGCGTGCTCCAGGGAAACTCAAGTTTGTCATAGCAAATGGTGACGAGGGAGACCCTGGTGCATTTATGGACAGGTCTATTATGGAAGGTGACCCTCATAGTCTCATAGAGGGGATGCTTATATGTGCTTATGCAATCGGAGCAGAGTATGGATTTATATATGTCCGTCATGAATACCCACTGGCTGTTAAGAACCTCAGACACGCCATAAAACAGGCTGAAGATCTGGGGCTTCTTGGTGATAATATACTTGGTACGGATTTCCGTTTCTATCTTGACGTGCGTGAGGGTGCTGGTGCATTTGTCTGCGGTGAATCCACAGCGCTGGTTGCCTCTATTGAGGGTGACAGGGGGTTCCCAAGGCCAAGGCCACCAAGGCTCAGTGAGCCAGGTGGTGGTCTGTGGGGTATTCCATCAAATCTGAACAATATCGAGACCTATGCCTGTGTGCCTCCTATAATTGAAAGAGGTGCAGACTGGTTCAGATCGATTGGTACCGAGACATCACCTGGTACAAAGGTCTTTGCACTCACCGGCAAGGTTAAAAACACGGGGCTTGTTGAGGTTCCAATGGGTATAACCCTGAGGGAAATCATCTTTGACATTGGTGGTGGAATACTTGGTGATAAGAGGTTCAAGGCTGTACAGACAGGTGGGCCTTCCGGGGGATGTCTACCTGAGGAGTATCTTGATTTACCTGTGGATTTCGACTCCCTGAGGAAGGTTGGCTCCATGATGGGTTCTGGTGGAATGGTGGTTATGGATGAGGATACCTGTATGGTTGATGTGGCAAAGTACTTTTTGAGCTTCACCCAGGCTGAGTCATGCGGGAAGTGTCCACCCTGCAGGCTTGGTACCTACCAGATGTTACAGATTCTTGAACGGATTACAAATGGAGAGGGGCAGCCGGGTGACATAGAGCGACTTATCAAGTATGGAAAGCTCACACAGGAGGGTTCGCTATGTGGACTCGGACAGAGTGCACCCAACCCTGTGCTGAGTACCATAAAGTATTTCAGGGAGGAATACGAGGAGCATATTTATGACAAGTACTGCAGGGCCAAGGTCTGCAAGAACATGGGAGTGTTTACCATTGATCTTATCCAGTGCATCCGATGTGGTCTCTGCAAGGAGGCATGTGCCTTTGATGCTGTCAAAGAGACCAGGGATGCCTTTATTATAGACAGGGAGTATTGCACAAAGTGCAAGGCCTGCTATATGGTATGTCCTGTAGATGCTGTAAAGATATGGAAGGAGCGCCATCTCAAGATGGTGGAAGCCCTTAAGATACCTCCTGAAAAGATAGAAACAATTGAAAGGAGAGTAAAGATGAAATTAAAGGATATCCTCGAGTCAAAACCCAGAGAGGTCTTCACTGTAAGAAAGGATCAGAGCATAGCCTATGCAGTGAAGTTCATGAGCGAGCACAACATTGGTGCCCTGATGGTAGTTGACGAAAATGATAAATTAGTAGGCATGTTTACAGAGAGGGATGTGCTTCATTGTACTGCAAAGGGTATTGACCTTGATGCTGAGCCTGTGGGTAATGTGATGAGCACTGACCTGTTGACCTTCTCACCTGATGATGATATCTCTGTGGCTGTACAGGTGGTGGCTGAGAAGAAGCGCAGACACCTGCCCGTGGTAGAAGGTGACAGGATTGTAGGATTGATAAATTATCGTGATGTGGTGAGTTACGTGTTACCAGAGGTCTTCTATCTCTCAGAATCACTTTACTAAAACTAATTGTGGCAAATATTGAGTCTGGATACAAGGCTGAAGACTTGAGGCAGAAGGGTATAATAATAGCCAGTAATCAATAACTATTGTTTCGGGGAGTAACCATGGAAGGAAAGAAGGCAATCAAGGTAGAGGAGATAAAGGCAGAGGCAGACGAGAGGGTCTGTCCTGTACAGAGGGCGTTGTATTACATGGAAGAATTTCTGAA
>JALUSH010000220.1 GCA_027016675.1 Thermodesulfovibrio sp. | reverse complement strand
CATTATGATATAATTAAATAAAAAATAAATAAAAAAACAAATGGGAGGTAATCATGGCTGAATCTATTAGACCCACCAGTGGTATTGTTTCCAAAGCAGTACAGGTTATCAGCAATCCCCGAAGGTTCTTCTCATCCATGCCCAGAGAGGGA
This sequence comes from Thermodesulfovibrio sp., assembly GCA_027016675.1. Classification (GTDB taxonomy): domain Bacteria; phylum Nitrospirota; class Thermodesulfovibrionia; order Thermodesulfovibrionales; family JdFR-85; genus JAADHP01. The sequence goes on along the minus strand of JALUSH010000220.1, from coordinate 8,215 downwards.
GGGCTTAAAGAACCCATGACCTTTTTCTTTACCATGGCAGCGACAGGCTGGCTGATTAATCTCACAGGTACAACTCTGATTCTTGGTAAATCATCCGTAGTCTCCTTTATTGTAATGGCTATAGTAGGACCTGCCATTCTATTCCTTTCTGGTTTCCTGGGAGCATTGATATTACACATAATATGGCAAATTCTTGGCTCTGACGCCTCATATGAAACCTCTTACAGAACCCTCGCTTATGCCACCGGAATAAGTCCCCTTACATCATTAATCTCCTTTATACCTGTAGTAGGCGTTCCCTTCTCAATTGCATGGGCTGTGTTTCTTATTATTATTGGCTCTGTAGAGGTTCATAAGATTAAAAATTCGCTTGCCTGGGCAGTATGGGGCGTGGTGGGCCTGTTTTTGATTGTTTCCACAGTGATTGTACAGTTGAATATTCACAAGAGCATATCTGAACTGCGTGCTTCCAGTTCTATGGAATTAATAAAATAGCATGGTTTGCAATTATTTGGTGTCCAAAAATATAACAGTGAGCAGGAGTTGAAGCAGTATTTTATCAGAAAGGGACATAATATTCTGAGAGGTCTTTGATTATTCTCATCCTGGGTAAGGATTTGAGAAAGGTCAAGCCATATCGTCTCTTTAGAATCCTGCTGTCCAGTATTGCAACCAGTCCGCTGTCTTCTGATGTCCTTATAAGTCTGCCAAAGCCCTGTCTGAATTTGATAACAGCATCTGGCACCTGATATGAATAAAAGGGGTCCATCCCCTTTTTTAACAGTGCTTCCATCCTGGCTTCTACCACAGGGTCAGTGGGAACTGAAAAAGGGAGCTTTGTAATTACTACACATTGCAGTGCATCACCGGGAATATCTATACCCTGCCAGAATGTATAGGTACCAAGTAAAAGGGCTCTTTCTGTCCTCTTGAACTCCTCTATTAATGCATAGCTATCCCTGTCCCCCTGCCTTAAAATCCTTATTTTTTCCATATTGATTCTTTCCGCTATACTGTCAAGCATACTGTAGCTTGTAAAAAGCAACAGTGTTCTTCCTCCTGTATGTTCAATTATCCTGTTTATCTCATTTGAAATAACCTCTATATACCCATCATCCTGGGGGTCTGGAATATTGTCAGGGATATACAGACAAACCTGTTTTTCGTATTCAAAGGGTGACATCAGGCACAACGTCTCGGCATCCTCTATGCCAAGTCTCTCCTTTAAGTATCCAAAAGACCCTTCTACTGTAAGGGTTGCTGAGGTTAGCACTACCCTGTCTATTATCTGAAATAATTGGGCATTCAATATACCACCTAACTCTATTGGTGTGGCTATAGCCCTTATCTTTCTACCTTCCACAGATGCCCAGTATACATGTTCCTCCAGGGGCTGTTCAATAATAATATCCATGGTATCCCTGAAGGAGCGGCACCTGTCAGCCATTGCCCTGAGGTCCTTCCACTCTTCGGTATAATCGTGGTTAATGCCTATCTGTCTGAGGGATTGTTCCAGCTCTTGTAGTGCATCTGATAGATCGTTTTTTAATGATATAAGTTGCCTGTTAATGGTCAGTTTTTTTGCCCTTCCAGAATCAATAGTCATGGAAAGAGTGTTAAAAAACCTTTCACCATCATTCCGTAATCTTCCCACAATATCGGTTATTTCCTTTATCTTTGAGGCTTCGATCTTCTTAAGCCTCATAAGATATCCTCTGCCTCTTGGTGAAACAATGCTGTCCAGTATATATCTCAGTACTGTATTTGATATCTCCATTCCAAGATAATCCGTGGCCACATCCTCTATCTCATGTGCCTCATCAAAAACAATGGCATCAAACTCGGGCAGCACATTCCATCCTGTGGCAATATGGGTGAAAAGCAGATGGTGATTGGCAACAAGGATATGACTCTGTCGCTCCATCCTTTTTGCCTTCTGATAAAGACATTCATCAAAAAAGGTACAATCCCTGCCATGACACAGGTCACTTTCTCTGCAGACCTTTTTCCATAAACTCAGGGGAGGTGATAGTTCCAACAATAGCCCCTCCTCAGTGGTTTCTTTCCATTTCAAAAGCCTTTTAAAATCATCTTCCTCAAAGATATCCACATTCCCTGTATCTACAGCTATACTAAGTCTTCTTTTGCAGAGATAATTTTCACTTCCCAGGCAAAGCCTGTATGTTACATCTGGCATGAGGTTTTCCTTTATTAATGGCAAATCCTTCTCCACAAGCTGCCGCTGTAAGGCCTTTGTATAGGTAGACACGATTGCCCTTTGTATCTGGCCATCAAGCACTGCAGAGCAGATAGGGATAAGATATGCCAGACTCTTTCCAACCCCTGTACCTGCCTCCACTATGAGGGTGCTCTTCTTCTCTATTGACCTCATCACAGCCTCTGCCATTGAAAGCTGCTCCACCCTGTATTCATAACTATGGAAAACATCCTTTAGCAATCCCTCTGGTGTAAAATATCTTTTTATCATTTCCATGGCCATTTTTTATACCATCCCCTGAAAGAACTGAGAGGAAGAACAATGGATGCATTGCCTGTATGGAAAAGACTGTCTTTCAGTTCAGGATTTATATGAATATCTTTCAAAAAGAGCTGAAGTCTAAAACTGCCTGTTACAATCTCAAAATCTGTGGGAAGATTTCCCCTTAACTCGTGAATACTAATTTTTAGAACCATTTCTCCTGCCTTATATAATTCAATGCCCTTCCAGTCAATCAAATTCTCAGAGAATCTATAGATGACTTTAGGATTAAGCTCCTTCGATGTATCATGAAAAGACAAAATATACTCAGAATCTGTTTTGTTAAGTTGATGTGGCAATGAAAGCAACTCCCTTTCCTCAGAAAGGAGTTTCTTGAATGGAACCATTCCTTTATAAATGGTGTCCCTTGCCGGGATAAATACCATGAGTTCCCCTTTTTTAAACAAACACTCCATTACTGTTATACCGAAGGGAGCATACAGGGAAAGTTTCAGTAAATCAGGGTGTTTATATATAAGAGAACCTGGATAGACTCCAAGATAATCATCATCATTATAAACCTTTACTTGCAATGATGCCTTCAATGAGAATATTCCTTTCAGGGTAGCCCTCTGAAGAAGCAACTCTGGAGTAATAATGGAAGGTCTTTTGATCTCCTTTCGTGGCACACAGGATAATGCTGCAGAGCATATGAGAATAATAATAAGGTGAAAATAAACCTTTTTCAGATTTGAGTTCATGGTGTTTACCTGTGTCTACTTAAATACACAATAACAGGCGACATAGAATCGAAAATCCTTGAATGCAGTATTTTATAATTTATAAAAGTATCCTGTTCCTTCTACCCTGCTACCTTTCAGTTATTTCAGTCATTATTATACATAAAAACAAAAGGCCTGGTCAGAACCAGGCCTTTTTATCAAACAAAAATGAGTTCGAAATGTCAGATTATATGTCCTTCATAGGTTTTATAAAGAGGAAATACACCATTGTCCAGTTGCCAAGAACTATAAAGATAGTGGCTACGATACTTGAAATTGCCAAGGTTGACACTCCTGTCACCCCATGACCAAAGTTTCAACCGCCTCCTACAGCAGCACCAAATCCCATTATGAGCCCACCCACAAAGACCCTGAGCAATTCCTCTGCTCCAGGGGCTTTGAGTTTGAATTCCTTGAGTCCCAATGCGCTTAGAAGTGCACCAATGGGAGTTCCCACCACCAGGAAGGCACTCCAGGTTGGTTCCTTACCAGTCATGATCGTGGCAAACAGCTCTTTTGTTGGCCCTGTGTAGGATATTCCTCTAGCACCACCACCCCATTTCTCAGACGCCCACCATGCAATGGTAACAACAAGTCCAAGAAGCACACCTGTTAAAGGCCAGGCATAACCTTTCTGTGGTCTCTGCACTCCGCCTTTGATAAGAAAGGGAATGGCGATTACCACTAATACACCTATTACTATCCACTTGTTGATACCAAAGAGATTGTAAAGTGTAAGAGGTTGAATGTCCACCCCCCTGTCCCACAGTTGTTCTAATTGCTGATCACTCAGCAACTTGATACCTTCTGATGTCCACCAGATATGAAAGCTGGTCAGAAAATTATAGACAGGTCTAAGTATTCCTTTAACAGTTACGAAAATACCTATCATGAACCCGAGTATCGTTACCCATGCATTAAACTGACCCTCACCGATCTTGTACCAGATGCCACTTCCACAACCTCCTGCCAGAACAATCCCCAGACCGAAGATATACCCCCCAAGAATATTAGCGATAGGGAAGAATGCCTGGCGTCTCAGCTCCTCAATCTGACCAATATCCTCAAGAAAATTAGCTCCTATGGTCACAACTATTAGACCGAGGATATAGGCCTTAAAGAGGTTGTAGTCGTTGATGAAGATTACGTCCCTAAAGGCAGTGTTCATACAGTACCTGCCACGTTGTAAGACCCAGCCCGTAGCAATGCCTACAATTAGACCTGAAATTACTAATGCTAACATAGGCCCTCCCGCTTAATTGTTTTTTTCAGGGATCAAACTCCCTGTTACATAAAGTTACAGATAATATATAACAGTAAGTAACAGTTTTCCAAAAGTTGTAAATAATAGATAAATTCGACTGCTCTTGTCAATACCCTTTGAGAACCCAAAAATGTCAATCCACTTTCCAGTCAGTTTTAAGATAACATTCAGTATTTCATTGAGGCTTTTCGAAGTATACTAAAGCTATTCTTCTTCATTCCATAAAAGGCTCACATGCTACTGAATTGAGGGGTCTGTATGGTTTTATCAGAAGCTATAATTCTGTATACCTCTTCAGGTGTGATACCTTTGAGACACTCCATGGTATGGCATTTTCTTTTTCTACAGGGTCTGCATTGAAGCCCCTCAGCCTTTATTACTACATGCTTCCCACCATATGGCCCTGTTAGTCTCTCATCAGTAGGACCAAAAATGGAAAATACCTTAATACCCAAGGCAGCGGCTATATGCATGGGGCCTGAATCATTGGTAATCATAAATTTAGCATCCTTTATAACACTACATAATTGTTTCAAATCTGTCTTACCTGTGAGGTTCATGCAATTAATCCCACTATCTTTGATAATCTCTTCTGATAATGTTATATCGTCTTTTGCTCCCAACAGAACCGGCGTAAGTCCCAGCGCACTCGTGTATCTCAACAATTTTACAAAATATCCTGCTGGCCACCGTTTTGAAGGCCATCTTGCTCCAGGGACCACTACAAAATACTGCTCTCTTACTGGTGATGGTTTAATATGGAAAAGAGGAAAAGATATTTCCTGTGAATTAATACCAAGTAGTCTGCCGATCTTTAAATATCTTTCAACAGCATGGATACCCTTACCACCTTCTATGGTATGAGTATAAAATATATAGCTAAATTCACGGGCATCGCTAAACCCAAGTTTTATGGGACAGCGGCTGAGCCATGATATGAAACCACTTCTGAAAAGCCCCTGTAGATCTATTACAACATCGTAACATTCTTCTTTTAATTGTACGGCAAGCTGGAAAATCTCTTTAATATTTTGAAACATCAAGGAGGGATTCTTCCAGTTTTCCTTGTTGATTATGATTAGCCTTTTGATAAATGGATGCCCTTCGAGGATATCCTCAAAACCTCTGGCTACTAACCAGTGCACCTCAGAATCAGGCATCTCTTTCTTTATCAGATTTAATAATGGAAGGGCATGTATTATATCCCCCAATGAGCTTGGTTTAACTATTAAGATTTTATCATACATAACTTTGAGAAGTACTCATAAGATTATTATATTTCTCTCTCCACAGGAGTTCTTTTTCATTTCTCCATTGCTCTGTGGTTCTTTTTTGAACAACTCCTGAGTTGAGTATTCTTTTTAGAAGTATTTCAAAGGCCTCCCTTTTTTCTAAAAACGATGAATGCACTTCACTGAATACCTTTTCCATTAAAGCTGCACCCAGGGTATATCCTATTGCATCAACCAGATCATCAAACACGATCTTCTCAAACACCTCCTTGAAATTACAGTGTGCACCATACATCCGAGGACCTATCTGGAAATTATATCCCTTTACAAATGCCTTGAAATCGTTCTTATCACACCTGTCTTTTATTATCTGATAGATTATGCCGCAAATCTTTAAATAGCTATCCTTGTCGAATCTGTCACCGAGAGCCAGTATATCCCTTCCAACCTGTTTAATCTCTTTCTTATTCAGTTCTATTCCCAGCTGTTCTTTCAGGGATGGAAGCAGATGATTAAAACAAAACCGTATCAAGGGAGTCTCTTCCTCAGCACCTGTTACTCTGTCAGAGCCTAAAAGAGACCTTATCTTCTCATCATAGAATCCACTTTTCAGATTCTCAATAACCTTGTGATGAAGCTCCTTGATGATCTTATATAAAGATTCCTTTAAATTGGTTGATGACAGGATATGCTTATAGGACACCCTCTCTTCAGTAATTATTACCCCCCTGTAAAACAGAGTACTTACAACTACAGGATTTCTCCTGCCCCTGTCTTCAGTCTGAATATGAAATGTAACCCCCTTGTATTTAACATTTTCATTCCTACCATGTGTCATAGAGATATTTTATCAAAACCACCATATATAAACAAATTTTCTTTTGTATAATAAAGCTAAACATATGGCATGTAAGGAGATTTTTACCTTAATATCAAACAGTTTATTGTTATTTTGACTAATGTATATTAATTTATACAATTAACAGTTGAATTTTTAAAGCATTTTCTGTATAATACTCCTATGGATAGAGACCTTCTGAATAGCGTTTTAGAAAAGGTCCGTGAGGGGTTGAGGAAAGAAGGGGGAGATATTGAGCTTGTTGATGTTAAGGGGACAGTGGTATATGTGAGGCTTACAGGTGAGTGTAGTAGCTGCATGATGGCAGGTATTACAATGAAAACCTGGGTTGAAAGGATCATAAAAGAGGAGCTACCAGAGGTTACAGAAGTCCGGGCTGTATGAAATGAAATACTATCTAAGAACATCCAGGACAATTCTATGGTTCGCATTTCTTCTATTTCTACCAATAGTCTCTTATGCATCTGACAAAAACACAATTACTGATATCCGTTGGAGTGTGCAGGACAACATAACAAGGATAGTTATAGAGCTTGATAGAAAACCTCATTTCACCTCAAATGTCCTCTCCCATCCCTTTCGTCTCTATTTTGATATTAATGCAGGAGATTTAAAGGAGCATCGAAGAATCATTGTAAAAAAAGGTCCGGTGAAATCTATTCGAGCAGGGAGATTCAGAAAAAATGTCATAAGAGTAGTCATTGATCTTAAAACAAAGTCTCCCTATAAGATATATACTCTTGCCTCTCCCGCACGTATTGTGGTAGAGATCGGTGAGGACACAAATCCATTCTACAGGGAGAGAAAAATCGTAGTAATTGATCCTGGACACGGAGGCCATGATCCTGGAGCTATTGGTCCTCGTGGCACAAAGGAAAAGGATGTTACACTTGACATTGCAAGAAGACTGAAAAGGATTCTGGAGGAAAGGTATAATCTTATTGTATATCTCACACGATACAATGACAGATATCTGGAACTCAAGGAACGTACAGAGATAGCCAACAAGAAAGAGGCTGATCTTTTTATCTCCATCCATGCAAATGCAAGCAGAGACAGAAGGACCCGCGGTATAGAAACCTACCTTCTCAACTGGACAAATGATGAGGAGGCGCTTCGTGTAGCTGCAAGGGAGAATGCTATATCGTTTGAAAGAATGAAAAAAAGCCAGACAGAACTTGGGATGATACTCACATCACTTCAGCGTGAACAAAAGAGAGATGAGTCTCTAAAGCTGGCCCACTATATTCAAAGTTCTATTGTGGGAACTCTGTCAAACAGATACAAGAGGATATATAATCTTGGAGTGAAACAGGCCCTTTTCTATGTGCTTGTTGATGCTGAAATGCCTTCGGTTCTTGTAGAGGTCGGATTTATTAGTAATCCAAAAGAAGAGCGTCTGTTAAGAACCATAAAGTTCAGGCAAACTACAGCAGAGGCTCTTGCCAGGGGCATTTTCAGGTATCTCTTAACGCTTCCTGATGCTCCAAAGCTTGCAATGAACAATACTAATCTGCCATAATTTATTCATCCTGTAAATGGAGCAATTTATTACTTCTGTAATATAACATTTATGAACAATAACACAAAATATACTAC